>NZ_VYIK01000249.1 GCF_008709575.1 Mycobacterium sp. | reverse complement strand
CGGTCGAGGCCGGTGCGGCGATCACGCAGGGTACGGTCCTCGCCGAGATCAATTAGGACCGCCCCGATCAGCACGCTGTCGCTGAGCGTCGCCCTCACCAGCTACGTTGTCGGGCCGACGCCGCCGGAGTAGCGTTTCAAACAGGTTGAGATCACAGCCGTCCGGAAACAACGTCAAGTACGTGCGGGACTTTTTCCCGCCGCATCGATGCCGCTGACGTGATCCACAGCACAAACGCCCGTTTACTGATGGAGTTGCCATGCCTGTTGCCAGACGGTTCACCGAGACGCATGACCGATTTCCGCCGCAGGGAAACCACGCCGCCCGTTTCGTCGCCCACAGTGGGCCATCGGCCACCGTGGTCGCCGCATACGGCGAACTCGACGCTTCCAATGCCACCCTGCTCGCCGATTACGTTCAGTGTTGCACGGCCGAGGCCGACCAACTCATCCTGGACTTGAGTGGACTGAAATTCTTTGGCACTGCAGGCTTTTCGGTACTTCACACCATCAACGTCCGGTGCGCCGGTGCCGACGTCCGCTGGGCTCTGGTGCCCAGCCGGGCGGTGGTCCGGTTACTGCGCATCTGCGACCCCGACAACGCCCTGCCTGTTGCCGAAGCACCGGAACCCGACGAAGAGCTGCATCGGCGAGGCACGTGGGTCGCTGACACGCCGGCCGGGTGCTCGGTTGATCGGTGGGTTTTGGGTTCCCGGAGTGTTCGAGGTTGACCGTTAGCACCGGACCCGCATGAACGGCCTTGAGGTCAAGAGTCGAGCTGATCTCGCAGCCGCGTCAGCGATTTGGCGAGCAGACGCGACACGT
>NZ_VYIK01000248.1 GCF_008709575.1 Mycobacterium sp. | reverse complement strand
CCGGGGCGGCGTCGGGCAACCCGGCGGTGCCCGGCGGCACCGGTGGGGCCGGGGGGCAGGGCGGCACCTACGGGGTTGGCGGGACCGGCGGGGCCGGGGGTGTGGGCGCCAACGGGGACGCCGCCCATCCCGACGGCGGGACCGGCGGGGCCGGGGGCCCCGGCGGCCTGGGTGGGGCGTTCGGGGCCGGCGGTAACGGGGGGGCCGGGGGAACCGGCGGCAACGCCGGCCCGGTCGGCGACGGCGGCAACGGCGGGGCCGGCGGTGCTGGGGCGCCCGGCAGTGACGGCGCCGCCGGTGTCAACGGCGCCGACAGCCCCGGCGTCACTCCGAGTGCCGGCGGGGATGGTCTCAACGGCACCAATGGTGGTGACGGGGGGGCCGGCGGGGCCGGCGGCGCGGGCGGCACCGTGTCGGGCAATGGCGGTGACGGTGGTGCTGGCGGGGCCGGCGGGCCCGGCGGGGCCGGCGGTAACGGCGGTGATGGCAGCAACGGCAGCACCGCCACCGAATTGGGTAACGGACAAAACGGCGGTAACGGCGGTGATGGCGGGGATGGCGGTCGAGGCGGCGCCGGCGGGGCCGGCGGGGATGCCACCGCCGGGGTCAACGGCGACGGCGGGGCCGGCGGGCGCGGTGGGGATGCCGGGGATGCCGGCAACGGGGGTGCCGGCGGTAACTCGGTGATCGGCACCAACGGGGCTCCCGGGCAGGGCGGCTACGGCGGTAACGGCGGTGATGTCGGCGATCCCGGGGCCGGTGGGGCCGGCGGGGCCCCCGGCAGCGGCGGGACCGGCGGCACCGCCGGTGCCGACGGTGCGGCCGGGCA
>NZ_VYIK01000247.1 GCF_008709575.1 Mycobacterium sp. | reverse complement strand
GTATCGGGAAAGCCCCGGCAGGGCCGCTACCACTATGCGGTCAAGAATTCGTTCAGTTTCGGCGGCCACAACGTCGCGCTGGTTTTCGGCCGATACTAAGGAATCACCGGGTGCGCAGCACCGCGCCGATCGCCAGGCCGACCACGAGGAATGCACCCGCCTGGCGGGTGTGCACCCAGGCCAGCGCGGCGTACCACAGCGGCCACACCGGAAAGCCCTCCGGCGCCGCCTCGGGCCGCGGGCGCTGGAAATGCGGCCAGACCTTGGCCAGCCGGGGCAGGGCCGCGAGCACGAGCAGTGCCGGCCACGGCAGCGCCCCGGCCAGCACCGCCACGGCAACCAACAGGTAGAACCCGAGCATCATCGCCAGTGTCACGGCGCGGGCGAGGGCTTCGCCGAGGATCACCGGCAGTGTCCGGATGCCCAGCGCCTCGTCATAACTGATCTTGTCGATGTGTTTGCCCATCAACACCGTCGTGCAGGCCAGTCCGTAGGGCAACGACGCCAGCACCAGCGACCAGTCGACGGTACCGACCGCGGCGTAGTAGGTGCCGCACACCATCAGCGGACCCCAGACCACCAGCACATCGGGCTCGCCCAGGCCGCGCTTCTTCAAGCGCACCGGGGGTGCGGTGTAGGCGACACTCAACACGAAGCCGGACAACGCGAACGCCACCACCGGCCAGCCGCGCGCCCAGGTCAGCACGATCAGGATCGTCAGGTCGGCCAGATTCACCGCCGCGATCGCGATCAGCAGTGTGCGGCGGCTGACCAACCCGGAGAGCACCGGGTGCGGGGCATACAGAGCGCGCGGATAGTCCGCGGTGTCG
>NZ_VYIK01000246.1 GCF_008709575.1 Mycobacterium sp. | reverse complement strand
GAACACGACGAACAGAACGGCAAGCTCGGTGCTCTTCGCGACACGATCGCCCAACTACGCAACCAGGCAGTCACACCCGCCACCTGCACCGCCGACCAGGTCTGCCGATATCTCTAGAGGTCGGCCGGGGCGTTGGCCCGGTGCGGGCACTGCTCGTCAGCGTCGTGGTGGAGGATAGAGGTGGTACAACACCAGGGCGGTGACCACCCCGTACCCGAAGTGCGGGATCAGATCGCTGATCCAGCCGACGATCCCCCAGGTGCGCGGGTCGGTCACCCCAAGCATGGTCATCGGTGCATTGGTAGCGATCAGAGCCAACAGCGTGGCGGCAAGCCAGGCGCCCAGTAGCCCAGGGCGCCAGCACAGCGCGTAGAACAGGCCGACAATGATCCCGATGCCGATACCGGCGGTGTAACCAGTCAGCGCGCCGAGGCCCGTGAGTCGGTTGGCCAGGACATCACCGGTACCTGGGATCGTGACGTGGACGAGCCTCGCCAGCGCCTCGACGGTCCGTTCGGGAGTCGTGCTCACCGGCCGGCCGCGTATCGCCATGTCCAGGTAGGTGATCACGTCGAGGGTGGTCGTACCCGCGGCGCCTGCGGCAGCGCCGATCAGCAGTCCCGGCGCGATACGGGACAATTGTTTAGCTAGCATTGCTTCCTTGACCGCTGCGGGCAGTTGCGCAGCGACCAGGTGACCGGCGCAGTGGACTTCTTGGGCAAAGCGGAAGTCGGGGTCACTACGCTGGAGACTATACCCGCAGCTAGTTGGCATAAGGGGCGGTAGCTCAGTTGGTTAGAGCCGCGGACTCATAATCCGTTGGTCGCGGGT
>NZ_VYIK01000245.1:343-834 GCF_008709575.1 Mycobacterium sp. | reverse complement strand
CGAACCTGGTGTGCGGCGTCGGCTTCGTCGATCTGTCCGGCTTCACCGCGCTGACCCAGATGCTCACGACCGCGGAGCTGGCGACCCTGCTCAACGGCTTTTCGGCCACGGTCTCCGACGTCGTGCTTGCCGACGGCGGGCGCGTGGTCAAATTCATCGGCGACGCCGTCATGTGGGTGAGTCCCAGCGCCGAACAGTTGGCGCGGGCGGCGCTCGACCTGGTCGACCACCCGCTGGCGCGTGACGTCGGCCTGCAGGTCCGGGCCGGTCTGGGTTACGGCGACATCCTGGCGATCAACGGTGATTACTTCGGCAACGCGGTGAACCTGGCGGCCCGGCTGGTCGGCGCCGCGGCACCGGGTCAAATCCTCGCCGCAGCCGACGTCCACGACCAATTGCCGCACTGGCCGACGATCTTCTTGGGTCCGTTGACGCTCAAGGGCTTCGACGAACCAGTGACGGCCTACGACCTGCATGCCGGCAGGCAGTGA
>NZ_VYIK01000245.1:0-207 GCF_008709575.1 Mycobacterium sp. | reverse complement strand
GTGTGCCGACGACGGCGATCGGCCGAAAGCGGTCGTCGCCGCAGCCGAGCCGTTCCTAGCTGCCGAGGCGCTCGCCGAGATCGAGGCCGGCTTGGCGGCGCTGGGCGCCACCGGAGCCGGCGAGCAGGTCCACCGGCTGGTGGTGGGCTCGCTGCCGGTAGCCAGCGTGCTGACGGTCGGGCTGGGTCAGCCGCGCTACGAGTGGCC
>NZ_VYIK01000244.1 GCF_008709575.1 Mycobacterium sp. | reverse complement strand
GGCCTTTGACCGGCTCTTCGCCGGTCCGCGGCCCGCCGAGCTGCACCCGTTCGTCGCCCTGCACGGTCCGCGGCACGTCGCCCCGGCCACCGCCGGCGACCTGTTGTTTCACATCCGCGCCGAAACCTTGGACGTGTGCTTCGAGTTGGCCACCCGGCTGACGGACGCGCTGGCCGGCGCTGTGACCGTCGTCGACGAGGTGCACGGATTCCAGTTCTTGGACAACCGGGACCTGCTCGGATTCGTCGACGGAACCGAGAATCCGGACGGGCCGCTGGCGGCCAGCTCCACGCAGATCGGCGACGAGGAACCCCGGCTTCGCCGGCGGCTGCTACGTGCACGTGCAGAAGTACGTGCACGACGCGCTGGCGCCGCCGGCCGCCGACGCCAAGGAGGTGGCCTGCGCCGCTGCTATCACAGTCTGCGTGATCTCGGCGATGCCCCCTTAATTCACTGATGCCTGCGGCTGGCTCCCGAGTGTCTCCTGTCGCCACCCCTGTGCTGGGTGGACGCCCCGGAAAGAATGAGCGGCCGCACAGTTTTCGGCAGCCCGCACCTGTCGGGCACCCAATCAATCATCATGTCGCCGGACCATGGTCTGCGGACCCAGATAAGGCTGGGCGCCGGCACGCCCGACGCATCTACCACACCACGTACTCACACCGGAGGAACCCGACGATGGCTTAACACAACACTTTTCAGCTTGCTTCTCGCCGACCGAGCATGCAGCGGATCCTCGTCGGCCTCAAGGTCGTTCGTCCTCGCTGCGCTGCGGGCGCTCCTCTTCCGTCGGTGGGAGCCGGGCTCCACGCGCGCCTCGGCCGGGATACCCAGCTCGG
>NZ_VYIK01000243.1 GCF_008709575.1 Mycobacterium sp. | reverse complement strand
ACGCTGCACTACGCCAGCTCGCCAACCGTCTCGTCGGCATCCTGCATGGCTGCCTTGTTTTGCGTTTGAGTTAATGAGCCAAAGCCGGTCGAAAATACCCAGCCACTCGTGGGCGTGTTGGACACGTTTGGAGGCTGGTTATGAGCTCGAATTCCACCGTGAGTTCGACGCGGAAAAGCAACGGCAAGCGGCGGCAGGTGCTGGCGCCGAGCCAGAAGTACGAGATGTTCGTGGCGGTGCTAACCGAGCAGTACACCCAACGCGAGGCCGCCGAGAAGTGGAGGGTCGATCGCACCACGGTGGCGACGATCTGCCGCACCGCCAAGCAGGGCGCGTTGAATGCGTTGTCGGCGCGGCCGGGCCGCCCAGGCAAGACCGGCGAGCAGGTCGAGCTGCAGGAAGCCAGGGCCGAGATCGAGCGGTTGCGCGCCACGGTCGCCGAGCAGGCGGTGCTACTGCACCTGCACGAGGGAAAATCGCGTTGGGGCTGACCGCTGGCCCGGTCCCACCGCGGGTGGACGCAACCGTCAAGGCCGGCATCTTGGACCTGATCGACCATGCAGTCAGCCATGGCTGGTCAGCGCGGGCCGCCTGCGAGGTGATCGGACTCGATGACACGCGGGCGGCCCGGTGGGCGGATCGGCGCGCCGAGGACCGCCTCGATGACCTGACGCCGGGCGGGCACCCAGTGCACGGGCTGCTGGCCTGGGAACGACAGGCGATCGTGGCTTTGCACGCCGAGTGGGGCGAACGCGACCGCAGCCATCGCAAGCTGGCGCACCGGGGAAATCCCCCGAAAGTGTGGAGGCATGCACTATGAGGTAGGGGCATGTCAGAGA
>NZ_VYIK01000242.1 GCF_008709575.1 Mycobacterium sp. | reverse complement strand
GGCCAGCAACCGGCTCCGAGCAACCCCGCCAGGCCATGTGAAAAATCGAGGCTAATCGAGGTTTGCCGCACCACCTGATCGCGGCAGACCGAACGCGCTACACACCTGCTCGTCGAGATCGTTGAGCCTGGCCACCATCGCGCGGCTGTTCATCGCGACTCCCGGACATCAGCTGGCGATGCTGGCGTACACGGCTACCGCCGCGGCCCTGCTAGACGTATTGAGCTTCCTGGCAATGTGTTTGAGATGCGACTTCACCGTCCCTTCGGAGATCACCAGGCAGTGAGCAATCTGGCTGTTGGTGGCCCCGGTCGCCACAAACGACATAATCTCTCGCTCACGGACGGTCAACAACGGCACAGCAGGTTGATCGCTGCGGTAATGGGCATCATGTCGCTGACCGGGAGTAGCGCCGGACAGCGACCACCACACCGATCCGACCGACCGTCTGATCAGCTCCTCTACATGCACGCATAAATTGCCGACTGCTGCGCGTTGTTGCGCCGCCTTCTCTTCGAGTACCGCGCTCTCGAACGCCACCGCCAGACACTCGGCGAAGGCCTCCAACTGATCGAGATGGTCCATCGTCACGAGTCCGTCGGGTTTTGGGCGGTCGGCGTGCAGCATCCCAATTGCCCTGCCCTGAACGGTGATCGGGGCGGCGACATAGCCAAAGCAGCCAGAAACCTCGACGAATTCCTTGAGCGTGCGTTTGTCTTCCCACGGAGACGGCACCAGTGCTCCGCAGCGCTTACGGATGAGCTCTGTCTCCAACGGAGCCTCCGCTAGTCCTTCAGTAAGCGTGTCGGCAGGGTAGAAATAGGCAAAGGCCTTATCCTG
>NZ_VYIK01000241.1 GCF_008709575.1 Mycobacterium sp. | reverse complement strand
CCCAGCTGCGTCAACAATCCCTCCAGCGCTCCGCCCAATCCGGCGGGGTGGAAAAGCTTCTGGAAAATGACCATCCCCATGATGACGGTGATCATGGTGTCGTTGGCCGGCAGGATGAATTTTGCTCCGATATTGCCGAAGAGCGTGGCGAGTTGCGTAGCGAAGGGACTGCTCGAAATCGGTATCAGCGAACTCAACTGTGCGGTGAAGTTATTCAGCGCCGTCAGCGCCGCCAACAATGGTCCCGTTGCCGCGACGGGTGACGCGACACCCTCCAGCGCGGTGGGCACGGTGGCTATCATCTGCGTCAATACCGATTGCGCGGTGCTGCCGGCCGCTGCGCCGCTGGCGTGGGCCACCGCCGCGGCCTGCGCCTCCAGCCCGGCATGATCAGTGGTGGGCGGCGGCGCACTGAACGCCGTCATCCGGGTGGCCGCGGCGGACTGGGCGGCGTAGCCATACATCGCGGCGGCGTCTTGAGCCCACATGTCGGCATACGCGGCCTCGGTGGCCGCGATCGCCGCGGTGTTTTGCCCGAAGATGTTGGTCGCCAGCAGTGCGGCCAGCTGGGCCCGGTTGGCGGCGACCATCGGCGGGGGCACGGTGGCCGCGAACGCGGTCTCATAGGCCGTGGCGGCGGCCCTGGCCTGGCTGGCGGTCTGCTCGGCTTGGACGGCGGTGGCGCCCATCCACGCCTCATACGGCGCGACTGCGGCCGCCATCGACGCCGACGACGGACCCAGCCAGCCCGACGTCAACCCCGAAATGACCGAGCGATAGGCAGCCGCCGTGGACTGCAGCTCGGCGGCGAGCCGGTCCCAGGCCGCTGCGGCGGCCACCA
>NZ_VYIK01000240.1 GCF_008709575.1 Mycobacterium sp. | reverse complement strand
TTGGCGCGTTGCGGTGATGGGTGTGTTTGAGCTGGTAGCCACATATTTTGCGTTTGACGACCCGGGGATTAGCGCGTGGTCGGCGCAGGGGCAGCAGTTGACGCAGCATTTCGCTGGTGACGCAGGTCTGGGCGTCGGTGATGACCGCGTTCCACCCCCAGTACTCGATGTGATGTAGATCACGTTGACCCCGGGGGGGGGCATGGATGCGAGCATACGCGACATGATTTTCGGAAAGGTGGTGTGGCCACGGCGCTTGTCGCACTGGGGTTGACAGGTAGCGTGCTAGTCGGCGCGCCTGCTCACGCTGATCCTGATCTTCTCGATGCCGCTTCCAGTGCCGCCACGTCAGCGATCACCATCGACGAGCTGCTGGAACAGCAGCTGGGAATCTTGGCGAACACGTTTGTTGACACCGTCAATTTAGATGTCGAGGAAGCCGGTCTCGATGTCGTTAATTTCATCTGCGGATTAATCGGCTGCTAATTCCGCTCCGCACTATACGTCATATTTTTTATAGAAGCTATTGGAGAGGGATTTGGTTCAATGAAACAACGCGAACGTGTCGTATGGCCGTTTCGGCAGGAGGAATCAGGTCCGGTGAGAAACTGGGAGCAGCGGACATGTCGGCAGCGGTGGTGGGGTTTACGTGCCGAAGTGATCGCCGGGGCGCTGGGTTTCGCCACCTTGATGGTTATGGCGCCGTTTATTGGTGCACCGGGCGCTCACGCCGATCCGGCTGACGTTACAGGCGAGGCCAGCGAACACATCGCCCAGGCCGAATCGTTGTTGAGTTCAGCCGAGGCGCTACTGGAAAATGCCGAGGATTTTTACTACGCACA
>NZ_VYIK01000023.1 GCF_008709575.1 Mycobacterium sp. | reverse complement strand
GATCCTGGAGTCCATTGGAAGATTAATAAAACGAATTAACGGCGCGGGACACTAGCTTGGTAATGCAGCAGCTCGACCCCAGCGGGATCCCGGAGCCGGACTCCGGTCTGGATTTCCTGCTGATCGGTGACCCCAGCAACCCCAATGGCGGGCTGCTGGAACGCTTCGCCGGCTTCGAGACGACGTCGGGTCAGACAACCGACCTGCAGCCGAACCTGCCGAGCCTGGGGTTCAGCTTCGACGGGGCGACCCCGTCCGACGACTACATCACCTCGATCTACACGCTGGAATACGACGGCTACGCCGACTTCCCGCGCTACCCGATCGACTTCCTGTCCGACCTCAACGCGTTTTTGGGTATCGCGGAGATCCACGACACCTATCTCGACGGCGGCGTCGACGGCAGCGGCCCGACGGCCGAGCAGATCGCCACCGCGACTCTCTTGCCAGGGTCGATGGACTCGGCGGTCGACCCCTGCACGGCCTGCAAACCGTCTTGAGCACCCTCGCCACCGACACGGAAAGCGGTATCAAAGCCTTCGAGGCCGATCTGGCAAATCCGGCTGTGTTGTTGCCGTCGGGCGCATCGTCGTCGCTGCCCAGCCTGTTAGACCTCATGAGTGCATTGTCGGCCGACATCAGTAATCCCATGGCGACGCTCACCGACATCGTCGACGCCTTCTCGAGCGCTGCCTCCTCGGCTTATTCCACGCTGCTGCCGACTGCCGACATCGTCAATGCCCTGCTCACCAGTCTCCCGGACTACGATCTGACCCTGTTCACCGACAACTTGAGCAACGGAAACCTGCTGGACGCCCTCGGCTTGCCGATCGCGGCTAACACCGCGCTGGGCACGCTGGCGGCCGGATTCGAATACGACGTCATCACGAATGCGCTCAGTGCGATTTCGGCCGACTTCTCGGGCCTGTTCTAAACGGTATGAGGAGGTTTAGGGCCTTCGCCTGCAGGTTAGGTTTAGGCACGCAGGCTGCTGGCCGCGTCCGCGGTGCCGTCCCCGTCGCGGTCGACGAGCTCGACGTCCCAGCGCCCGTCACCGTCGGTGTCGACGTAACCGCGCACTCCGCCATCGCCGCGACCGATCACCCGGTCGGCCAGCCCGTCGCCGTTGGTGTCGAACAGCCGGTCGTCGGCGGCACCGTCGCCGTCGAAGTCGACCAGCGGCCCCCCGGTGTGTTCGGCGCCGTCCAGCCCCCACCAGCGCAGCCGCCCGCCCCGATCGGCCGGCACCGCCCAGGTACCCGAGCCGTCGTCGGTGAAGGAGGTCTCCGGGGTCCCGTCGTGGTCGAGATCGAGCACGGCGTGGTCGGCAATGCCGTCGCCGTCCAGGTCGGCCAGGGCGTCGTCGCGCCGGCCGTCGCCGTCGAAATCCATCCCGACCGCGTCGAACCGGCCGTCGCCATCGAGGTCGAGGTCGGGTTGCGCGGTCCAGATCGTCGCCGCACCCTCGCCGGTGGCCAGGCAGTAGTCCATGCCAGTGAGACGCCGCGGCGCCGCTACCGGTTCCCGCGCGCGTGCCACCAGGCCAGCAGCTCGGCAGTCGCCTCCTCGCGCGACAGCGGCCCGCGGTCCAGCCGCAGTTCTTTGAGGTAGCGCCACGCCTCGCCGACCTGCGGGCCCGGCGGGATCCCCAGCAGGGCCATGATCTCGTTGCCGTCCAGATCGGGGCGCACCCGGGCCAGGTCTTCCCGGGCGGCCAGCTCGGCGATCCTGGCCTCGAGGTCGTCGTAGTTGGCCTGCAGCAGCGCCGCCCGCCGCCTATTGCGGGTGGTGCAGTCGGCGCGCACCAACTTGTGCAGTCTGCCCAGCAACGGGCCGGCGTCGGTGACGTAGCGGCGCACGGCCGAGTCGGTCCACCTGCCCTCGCCGTAGCCGTGGAAGCGCAGGTGCAGATACACCAGCTGGGAGACGTCGTCGACCATCTGCCTGGGGTACTTCAGGGCCCGCAACCGCTTGCGCGCCATCTTGGCGCCGACGACCTCGTGGTGGTGAAAGCTCACCCCGCCGTCGGGTTCGTGGCGGCGGGTGGCCGGTTTACCGATGTCGTGCAGCAACGCGGCCCACCGCAACACCAGGTCCGGTCCCTCGTCCTCCAGTCGGATCGCCTGCCGCAGCACGGTGAGCGAATGCCGGTAGACGTCTTTGTGCTGGTGGTGCTCGTCGATCGCCATCTGCATGGCGCCGACCTCGGGCAACACCACCGCACCCATGCCGGTGCTCACCAGCAGCTCGATCCCGGCGACGGGATCATTGCCCAGCAGCAGCTTGTCCAATTCCGCGGCCACCCGTTCGGGGGTGATCCGGGCCAGTTCCGGCGCCATCTCCTCGATCGCGGCCCGCACCCGCGGCGCGACCGCGAGGCCGAGCTGCGAGACGAACCGCGCCGCGCGCAGCATCCGCAGCGGATCGTCGCCGAACGACTCAGCCGGCGGCGCCGGCGTGTCCAGAACCCCGGCGCGCAGTGCCGCCAAACCGCCCAGGGGATCGATGAATTCGCCCGCGCCGGCGGCGGTGATCCGTACCGCCATGGCGTTCACGCTGAAATCGCGGCGCACCAAGTCCTCTTCGAGCAGGTGCCCGAAGCGCACCTCGGGTTTGCGCGACACCCGGTCGTAGCGGTCAGCCCGAAACGTCGTGATCTCCAGCCGATGCTCGCCCTTGCCGACGCCCACTGTGCCGAACTCGATCCCGGTGTCCCACATGGCGTCGGCCCAGGTCCGCACGACGGTCTGAATCTGCTGCGGGCGGGCATCGGTGGCGAAGTCCAGATCCGGGCTCAGCCGCCCCAACAGCGCGTCCCGCACCGATCCGCCCACCAGGTACAGCTGGTGGCCGGCCGCGGCGAACAGCGAGCCGAGTTCGCGCAACAGGCCGGCATACCTGTTGAGCGCCACGGCGGCCGCGGTCAGCAGATCGGCGTCCTGGGCGGTTTCGGGCACGTTCGATGAGCCTAGTCCGGCGCACCACCGCGCGGCGCACCCAAGGCCCGCCAAGCAGTCAGGGTTGGGCAATCCAGCACGATCCGGCGAGTGCACCCGGGAACACCCAGGCGTGCCAGCTAATATCGCATAGGTGTCCGACGGCGATCAAGCCAAACCGCGTCGGCGCCGGGGCAGGCGCCGGGTCCGGCGTGCTGCCCGGGAATCGGCGGAAAACCACACCGACACCACCGCAGCCGCCGGCCCGGCAAAGCCGCGCCGTTCCCGCGGCGCCCGCCACGAGCCCAACGCGCTGCGCACCGTGCACGAGACCTCGGCGGGCGGGCTGGTGATCAACGGCATCGAGGGGCCCCGCGAGAATCAGGTCGCCGCGCTGATCGGTCGGGTCGACCGTCGTGGCCGGATCTTGTGGTCGCTGCCCAAAGGCCACATCGAACTCGGCGAAACCGCCGAGCAGACCGCGATCCGGGAAGTCGCCGAGGAGACCGGCATCCAGGGCAGCGTGCTGGCCGCTTTGGGCAGCATCGACTATTGGTTCGTCACCGACGGGCGGCGGGTGCACAAGACCGTGCATCACTACCTGATGCGGTGCTCGGGCGGCGAGCTGTGTGACGACGACCTGGAGGTCGCCGCGGTCGCCTGGGTGCCGATCCACGAGCTGCCCGCCCGACTGGCCTACGCCGACGAGCGCCGGCTGGCCGAGGTGGCCGACGAGCTGATCGACAAGCTGCGGGCCGGCGGTCCGACCGCGTTGCCCCCGCTGCCCCCGTCCGCGCCGCGGCGACGGCCGCAAACCCATTCGCGGACTAACGCTGCTCGTCTGGATGCCCGTCTCGATGAACCTGCGCCGGGCCGAAAGAACGGTCGCGGTCCAGCGCCGTGACCGCCTCGCGGCTCCGGCGGGCCGTCGTGCTGCCCCTCGCCGCAGCGGCCGGCGTCCTGGCCGGCCTGGGCGCTGCGTTCACGCTTCCCGCCGTGCCGCGGGCCGCCGGCGACGAACCCAGCGGCACGCCGTTCGTGCAGGCCCGCATCGACGAAGTAACCCCCGACGTGGTCACCACCACCAGTGATGCCGTCGTCACCGTCACCGGCACGGTCACCAATGTGGGCGACCGGCCGGTCCGTGACGTCATGGTCCGCCTGGAGCACGCCGCGCCGGTACAGTCGCCGGCAGGGCTGCGTGGCACTCTCACCGGCGGCACCACCCAGTACCAGCCCGTCGCCGACTTCCGCACGGTGGCCGGCGAACTCCAGCGTGGTCAGCAGGCCGGGTTCACGTTGTCGGCTCCACTGCGCTCGCTCACCGGACCGTCGCTGGGCATCCACCGTCCCGGTGTTTACCCGCTGCTGGTCAACGTCAACGGAACCCCCGACTACGGTGACCCCGCCCGGCTCGACAACGCCCGGTTCCTGCTCCCGGTGATGGGGGTACCGGCCAATCCCGCCGACCGCTCCGCCGACGCGCTGGGCTCCGTCGTGGCCCCCGACACCTCCAATCCCGTACAGCTCACGATGCTGTGGCCGCTGGCCGCCCGGCCACGGTTGATTCCCGGCCTACCGGGCGGAACAATGCCGGTCCGGCTGATCGACGACGAGCTGGCCACCTCGCTGGCCACCGGCGGCCGGCTGGACACCCTGCTGTCGGCAGCAGAGTTCGCCACCGGGCGCGAAGTCGACCCGGACGGCGCCGTCGGCCGCTCGCTGTGCTTGGCCGTGGACCCGGACCTGCTGGTCACCGTGAACGCGATGACCAGTGGTTACGTCGTCGCCGACTCTCCGGACAACGCGGGCCCCGGCACACCGACGCACCCGGGCATCGGCCAGGCCGCCGCGACCGGTTGGCTGCAGCGGTTACGCGCTCTGGCCCGCCGCATCTGCGTGGCGCCGACTCCGTATGCCCAGGCCGACCTCGACGCCGTACAACGCGTCGACGATCCGAACCTCAGCGCGACAGCCACCAGGACCACCGGCGACGTCGTCGACCAGATCCTGGGCATCAGTTCGGTGCGGGGCGCCACCGTGATGGCCGACGGCTCGCTCACCCGCCGCACGGTGGATCTGCTGAGCGCCAGCGACGCCCCGGTCGTGGTCGCGGCCGCGCACGACGGGCCGGCCGCATCACCGGCCACCGCCGACACCACACCGATGCGGGTGTCCGAGGGCCTGGTCGAGGCACCGTTCGACCCGTCCCTGAGCGCCGCGCTGGCCGCGGCCGGCACCGACCCGGTGGCGCCCACCTACCTGGACGCTTCGCTGGCGTCGCGAATCCGCGATGGTTCCCGCACCGCCCGCCGCCAGGATGCGTTGGGCTCGATGCTGTGGCGCGGCTTGACCCCCGACGTCCGGCCGCGCACCGAGATCCTGGTACCGCCGCCGACCTGGTCTCCGCACTCCGACGACGCGGGCATGATCCTCTCGACGCTGGCCGCCGCCGTCCGCTCCGGACTGGCGGTGCCCCGACCGCTGCCGGCGCTCATCGCCGACGCCGCCGCGGTGACCGGCACGCCCCAATCCGTGCCCGCCGACCCCGCCGGGCGGGGACGCTTCGACGACAGCGTGATCACCCAGATCGCCGTCGCGGTGCACCGGCTGGACGACTTGGCCTCGGCGTTGACCACCGATGCCCGGACCGGCCTGACCGGTGCCGCCTACACCGCGCCGCTGCGTGAGGACATGCTTCGGGCGTTGAGCCAATCCGAGCCCCCGGACATCCGCAACGAACGGGCGCAGGCGCAGCTGCAGATCGACCGCACCACCATCGACGACCTGTTCGGCGCGGTGACGATCGTCAACCCGGGCGGCTCCTACACACTGGCCACCGAGCACAGCCCACTGCCGCTGGCGTTGCACAACGGGCTCGCGGTGCCGATCCGGGTGCGGCTGCACGTCGACGCCCCGCCCGGCATGACCGTGACCGACGTCGGCGAAATCGTGCTCCCACCCGGTTATCTGCCCTTGCGGGTGCCGATCGAAGTGAACTTCACCCAGCGGGTCGCCGTCGACGTGGCGTTGCGCACCCCGGATGGCGTCGCACTGGGTGAGCCGGTACGGCTGTCCGTGCATTCCAACGCCTACGGCAAAGTCCTGTTCTCGATCACCCTGACCGCGGCGGCGGTCCTGGTGACGCTGGCCGGACGCCGGCTTTGGCACCGCTTTCGCGGTCAGCCGGACCGCGCCGACCTCGACCGTCCCTATCCGGGTCCCCGGCGCGCCCCCACCGTGCCGGTCGACGATCCGAGCCGGGTGGAGGACCTCGCCGGCGAGAAGGACCGGATATGAGACGGGTCCAGCGCCGGGTCGGCCCGCCCCCGGGGCAATCGCCGCGGTCCCGACCGGCGCCGCGGCCCCAGCCCCAGCTTTCCGATGCCGCGGTCGTGTCACGCTCGTGGCGCGTGGCGTTCGCGACACTGGTCAGCCGACTCACCGGTTTCACCCGAATCGTGCTGCTGGCCGCGATCCTGGGCGCGGCGCTGTCCAGCGCGTTCTCGGTGGCCAACCAGCTGCCCAACCTCATCGCCGCACTGGTGTTGGAGGCGACGTTCACCGCGATTTTCGTGCCGGTGCTGGCCCGGGCCGAACATGACGACGCCGACGGCGGCGCCGCGTTTGTGCGCCGACTGGTCACCCTGGCGACGACGCTCCTGCTGGTGACCACGCTGCTGGCGGTGGCCGCAGCTCCGCTGCTGGTGCGATTGATGCTGGGCCCCGAGCCTCGGGTCAACGCGGCGCTGACCGCTGCGTTCGCCTATCTGCTGCTGCCGCAGGTGATCTTCTACGGGCTGTCGTCGGTATTCATGGCGATTCTGAACACCCGCAACGTGTTCGGCCCGCCGGCCTGGGCGCCCGTCGTCAACAACCTCGTGGCGATCGCGGCGCTGGGTGCCTACCTGGCGGTACCCGGTCAGCTCTCCGTCGACCCGGTGCGGATGGGTGATCCCAAGCTGTTGGTGCTGGGCATCGGCACCACACTGGGGGTGGCCGCGCAGACCGCGGTGCTGCTCGCAGCCCTCCGTCGGCAACGGATCAGCCTGCGCCCGTTATGGGGAATCGACGAACGGCTCAAACGCTTTGGCACGATGGCCGCCGCGATGGTGTGCTACGTGCTGATCAGCCAGCTCGGTTTGGTCGTGGGCAACCAGATCGCCAGCACCGCAGCGGCGTCGGGGCCCGCGATCTACAACTACACATGGCTGGTTCTGATGCTCCCGTTCGGCATGATCGGGGTGACCGTGTTGACGGTGGTAATGCCGCGGCTGAGCCGCAACGCCGCCGACGACGACATCGACGCGGTGTTGGGCGACTTGTCACTGGCCACCCGGCTGACAATGATCACCTTGATCCCGACGGTGGCATTCATGACCGTCGGCGGCCCGGCGATCGGCAGCGCGCTGTTCGCTTACGGGCGCTTCGGTGAGGTCGACGCCGGTTACCTGGGTGCGGCGATCAGATTGTCGGCGTTCACGCTGATCCCCTACGCGCTGGTGCTGCTGCAACTACGGGTCTTCTACGCTCGTGAGCAGCCCTGGACCCCGATCGTCATCATCGTCGTCATCACCACCGTCAAGATCATCGCCTCGTTGCTCGCGCCGCTGGTGGCGAACAACCGCGAACTGGTCGCCGGCTATCTGGGACTGGCTAACGGGCTGGGGTTCTTAGCCGGCGCGATCGTCGGCTACGTGCTGTTGCGCAACGCGCTGCGCCCACCCGGCGGTCACCTGGTCGGCGCGGCCGACGTCCGCACGATCCTGGTGGCACTGGCCGCGGCGCTGGTGGCTGCGATGGTGGCACACGCTGCGGATCGGCTGCTGGGTCTGGACGTGCTCACGGTCCACCGCGGGGCCACCGGATCACTGGTGCGGCTGGCGGTGCTCGCGGTGATCATGGCGCCGATCATGGCCGCGATAATGCTGCGTGCCGGGGTTCCCGAGGCACGTGCGGCCCTGGTCGCGGTCCGGGGCCGGCTCGTCGCTGTGTGTAGGACCAGCAAACCGACCGCGGGCACGACTGCGCGGTGTGATCGCCCGCCCGGGTACGACCTCGTCCCGTACCCTGAACCCAGGAAGTCGCGGGCTCCGGGCAGATATCCGCTTCACGCGCCGGTCCGGCCCGGGCCGATGGAGCAAATAGTCGAAGCCCGCAAAGGGACTCACACAGGGACTCACACAGGGACTAACACAGGGAAAGGACCGGAGGTGACGGACGGCACTCGGGACGGCGCGGTGTCCGAAACCGCGTCGGACCCCGCCCCGCCCCGGCGGCGGGCCGTTGATCCCCCACCGCACTCAGCTTCGCGCCACCCAGCCGAAGACATCCAGCTGGTTCCGGGCGCCAGCATCGCCAACGGGCGCTACCGGCTGTTGGTCTTTCATGGCGGGGCGCCGCACCTTCGGTTCTGGCAGGCGTTGGACACCGCCCTCGATCGGCAGGTGGCGCTGACCTTCGTCGACCCAGACGGCGACTTGTCCCCCGACGAGCTGCAGGAGATCCTCTCTCGCACGCTCCGGCTCAGCCACATCGACAAGCCCGGCATCGCCAGGATTCTCGACGTCGTGCGGACGGGCTACGGCGGGCTGGTGGTCGCCGAGTGGATCCGGGGCGGTTCGTTGCAGGAGGTGGCTAATACGTGCCCCTCCCCGATCGGCGCCGCCCGTGCGATGCACACCCTGGCCGCCGCCGCCGAGGCCGCCCACCGCGCCGGTGCGGCGCTCTCCGCAGACCACCCCAGCCGGATACGGGTGAGCATCGAAGGTGATGTGGTGCTGGCGTTTCCGGCCACCATGCCCGACGCTACCCCGGAGGCCGACATCCGCGGAATCGGTGCGGCGCTCTATGCCCTGCTGGTCAACCGGTGGCCGCTACCCGAGACGAGCGGAGTGCGCAGCGGTCTGGCACCTGCCGAGCGGGATCCGTCCGGCCAACCCGTCGAACCACGCTTAATCGACCCGGACATCCCCTTCCAGATCTCTGCGGCGGCCACCCGCTCGATTCAAGCTGACGGCGGAATACGTAGCGCTGCAACGCTTTTGAACCTGCTGCAACAAGCCACCACGGTGGCCGACCGCACCGACCAGCTGGCGCCGGTTGACGAATCGCCCGAGGATGCGCCGCAACCCGGGCTGCTCGGCCGCTCCGGATCGGCGACAGAAAACCCCTACCTGCGGCACCGCCGCAACCTCGCGATCGGGATCGGTGCCGCCGTCGCGGTGCTCGTGGTAGCCCTGCTGGTGCTGGCGTCGGTACTGGGTCGGATATTCGGCGATTTAGGCGCCGGCCTGGACAAAGACCGGCTCGGCCTGAACGCGCCGTCGACCTCGACCCCAAGCACGACCCGGGCCGGCGGCGCAGCCCTACCGGGCAGCATCGTCAGACCCCTGCGGGCTACCGTCTTCTCCCCCGGCGGTGATGCCGACAACCCCGGCCAGGCCGGCCTGGCGATCGACGGGAATCCGGCCACCGCCTGGGAGACCGACACCTACAGCGACGCCGTTCCCTTCCCCGGCTTCAAGAGCGGGGTCGGACTGCTGCTGCAGCTCCCCAAACCCACCATGGTGAGCGCCGTGACAGTCGACCTGCCCAGTACCGGCACGAAGATCCAGATCCGGTCATCGCCCACGCCGACTCCGGCGAAACTCGAAGACACCACTGCGCTGACTCAACCGATCTTGATGCATCCGGGCCACAATGCCATCCCGGTTCATGCCTCGTCGCCGACGTCGAACCTGCTGGTGTGGATCTCGACGCTGGGAACGATCGACGGCAAGAGCCGCACCGCGATCTCCGACGTCACCGTCACAGCCGCCGCCTGAGGCGGGTCGGCCGCGACGCGCCGGCACCTCGACGACGCGCGGCGAGCCTGACGCCAGCGTCACGGTTGCCAGCTAGTGCACAGGTGGCCAACAACGACCAACATCCGTTGTGACGGTGAAGTGACCGGCCCGGCGAGATTGGTTACTGTCCGGCCGTGGGATTCCGGGTCCGGGTGCGACACCACCAGCGCAGCGACGCCGAACTGCTGGTGGCGCATGTTGCCGGGGACCGTTACGCCTTCGAGGAATTGTTTTACCGCCATCACCGCGCCCTACACCGACTCGCCCGATCCACCACCCGCAACCCCGAGGATGCGGCCGACGCACTCCAGGATGCGATGCTCGCGGCGCACCGCGCGGCCGCGTCTTTCCGACACGACGCCGCGGTCACCAGTTGGCTCTACCGTATCGTGGTCAACGCCTGCCTGGACCGGATGCGCCGCAACAAAACCCACGCCACCGTTGCCCTCGAGGACAGCTATCCGGTCGCCGATCGGACCAGCCAGGTCGAAACCGCCTTGGCGGTGCAACGGGCGCTGCTGCGCCTGCCGGTCGAACAACGCGCAGCTGTGGTGGCCGTCGACATGCACGGCTATTCGATCGCCGACACCGCGCGGATGCTGGGTGTGGCCGAGGGCACCGTCAAGAGTCGCTGTGCCCGTGCCCGAGCTCGACTGGCCACGGTGTTGGCCTACCTGGACACCGACAGGTCCTCCGCCCACCCAGCTTGAGCCGGTCATCGCGCCGCCCCGCCGATAGCGCACACTAAAGCAGATGGGTGTCGTTGGCAGTGATCCCGGTAATCACCGCGAGCCGGACAACGCTGTGCTCGCCGACCTGCGGGCAGGGCTGAATCCGGCGGGATCCCCGCAGGCCGGGTTGGACTCCGCTGCCCACGCGGTGACACCGGGAGTCAACCCGGCCCGAGTGATCGGCGCCGTGGCCGGGCTGCTCGCGGCCGTCGCCGCCGCCGGTCTCGGAGCCACGGCGCTCATCGGCGCGCCCACCTCGACACCCAGCGAACCGACCACCGTGCGGCACGTCACGGTCTCGCCCGCACCTCTGGTGATTCCGCTGTCGGACCCCCAGATCCTGGACTTGCTCGCCCTCGAACCCGACTACGGCCCGCTGCAGGATCCGCAGCGGCGGGCGTCCTGCCTGGCGGGCCTGGGCTACCCGGCGAGCGCCCGGGTGCTCGGTGCCCGGCCTGTGCAGATCGCCGGCCGGCCGGGAGTGCTGCTGGTACTGCCGGACGACACACCGGACACGCTGGCGGCGCTGTTCGTGGCAGCGACGTGCAACTCCGCCGACACCGGGTTGCTGGCCAGCCGGCACCTCCGACGTCCGGAGCGCGCCCCGGCAGCCGGCCGGCCCCAGCCGGCTCCGGCTGGCGTGGCAGCGACCGGGTGCTGAACCGGCGCGGCGCAGGCCCCCGGCGATCGCCTGGTCTTTTCCTGAAATCGGCGTGGATCTGCGACAATACCGGCAAGCCTGTCAAGCATTGGCAGGTCTTTGCATACCGGCTCACCGGAGGCCCTGGAATGTCGACGCCGCACCCTCGTGCCAGCGACGCGCTGCGCTGCGGTGACCGCAATGCAGCGGTTGCGGAAATTCGGGCTGCGCTAGTCGCACTGGGCCATCTGAGTAGCCCCGACGATGATCTCAGTACCGGAAAACACGTCGCCGCTGACGTGTTCGACGAGCAACTCGATCGGGCAGTGCGGGCTTTCCAGCAGCATCGCGGCCTGTTGGTCGACGGTGTCGTCGGCGAGGCCACTTATCGCGCGCTGAAAGAAGCGTCGTACCGACTGGGCGCGCGCACGCTGCATCACCAATTCGGTGCCCCCATGTACGGCGACGACGTCGCCACGTTGCAGGCCAGGCTGCAAGACCTCGGCTTCTACACCGGTTTGGTCGACGGCTATTTCGGCTTGCAGACCCATAACGCGCTGATGTCCTACCAACGCGAGTACGGGCTCTACGCCGACGGCATCTGTGGCCCGGAAACGTTGCGCTCCTTGTACTTTCTGAGTGCACGGGTAAGCGGCGGGTCTCCGCACGCACTCCGCGAGGAAGAGCTGGTGCGCCGGTCCGGTCCGAAGCTGTCCGGCAAGCGGATCATCATCGATCCCGGTCGCGGCGGTGCAGACCACGGCCTGATCACGCACGATGCCGCCGGGCCGATCAGCGAAGCAGACATCCTGTGGGACCTGGCGAGTCGGCTCGAAGGCCGGATGGCCGCGATCGGCATGGAGACCTTCCTGTCTCGGCCGCACAGCCGGAGTCCGTCGGATGCCGAACGTGCCGCGGCGGCCAACTCCGTGGGTGCCGATTTAATGATCAGCCTGCGCTGCGCCACTCAGGCCAGTCCGTCACCCAATGGCGTGGCCTCGTTCCACTTCGGTAATTCACATGGCTCGGTATCGACCATTGGCCGCAATCTGGCGGACTTCATTCAGCGAGAAGTGGTGGCGCGCACGGGCTTACGCGATTGCCGAACTCACGGCCGCACCTGGGACATCCTTCGACTGACCCGGATGCCGACCGTCCAGATCGATATCGGTTACATCACCAATCCCGGCGACCGCGCAATGCTGGTCACGGCCCAGATTCGGGACGCCATCGCCGAAGGTATTCTCGCCGCGGTCAAGCGGCTGTATCTGCTTGGTAAAAACGACCGGCCCACAGGAACTTTCACCTTCGCCGAACTTCTCGCCCACGAGCTGTCGGTGGAACAGGCCGGTCGAGTCAGCGGTTCGTAAATGGTCCGCCCGCGGCCACCGGCTGTTGCAGCTGGGCGTCCTGCAGCAATCGCTCCAGGGCGGCTTCGACCTCGGCCTTCCAGCCCAAACCCTTATCCAGCTCGAGTCGCAACCGAGGGAAATAGCGGTGCGGGGCCACCACCACAAATCCCACGTCGGTCAGAAAGTCCGCGGCAATCACACAGTGGTTGATCGAACAGTCGCCGAGTGCTTCCAGTACCGGACGGGTATCGGGGCCCACGGTCGCCGGATCGAGCAGATCGGCAACCTCGGGCGTGCGCCCGAACGCCTCCAGTGCCCGGACTCCCCGGCGGACCAATTCGTCGACCACCCGGGCGATGAGGTCATAGGACAGGTTGTCGGCTTCATCGCCCGACTCAACTCTCAGCGAGGTCAGCAGCACCGCGTCGGCGGACACCGGCGCGGTGGGAAATCGCCGAGCCCGCGGCACCGTCCGCGGTGGAGCATAGAACGCGTAACCCATATATTGCGGTTCGCCGGAGCCGCACTCCGCGGGATCTGCAATGGCCACCTGCCCGCACGAGCCCCATTCCAGCATCACCATCGAGAGCCAGGCTTCCTTATCGAACTCCGGGTCCGCGAGGTGAGCCTCCCGGCCGAGGGTCGCAGGATCGACTTCCCAGAACACGCATCGGCGTGCGTGCTTGGGAAGTCGCTCGAAGTCTTCGAGCCGCAGCGGTGCGATTCGTGCCGACACACTAGACTCCCGCGGCTGTCTATGGTTCCTGGTCTCCCCGCCAATCGCCCGGCTTAAGCGATCGGGCGCTCCCTGCGGCAGCCCGCACGTCGCGGCATTGGCCGGCTGATATGCGCTAACAGCTAAGGATAAGAGACTCCCCGCCGTGCGGCCAGTCCCGCTCGGAGCAGCCAGCGCCAGGTTCAGGGTTTCGGCGAGCTCATCAGACCGACGATGCGTTGCAGATCGTCCACCGAACCGAATTCCACGACGATCTTGCCTTTGCGTTTGCCGACGCTGACGGTGACCCGGGTGTCGAAAACGCTGGAGAGTCGTTCGGCAACGTCCTGCAGACCGGGCATCTGGATCGGTTTGCGCCGCGGTGGTGCCGGCTTTGCCGCGTCCCCGCGGTTGGCCAAAGTGACGGCTTCTTCGGTGGCCCGCACCGACAATCCCTCGGCGACAATCCGGGCGGCCAGTTCTTCCTGGGCCTCGGGGCCACCCTCCAGCGACAGCAGGGCCCGGGCGTGACCGGCGGACAGCACGCCCGCCGCGACGCGGCGCTGGACGGCGATCGGCAGCCGCAGCAACCGGATCATGTTCGTGATCAGCGGTCGGGACCGGCCGATCCGGGCAGCCAGTTCATCGTGGGTGACGCCGAACTCATCGAGCAGCTGTTGATAGGCCGCCGCCTCTTCCAAGGGGTTCAACTGCACACGGTGGATGTTCTCCAGCAGCGCATCGCGAAGCAAGTTGTCGTCACCGGTCTCGCGCACGATTGCCGGGATCGCTGTGAGTCCGGCCTGTTGGGCGGCGCGCCAGCGTCGCTCCCCCATCACGAGTTGGTAGCGCTGGGCTTGACCCGATCCGCCGAGCATCCGGACCACGATGGGCTGCATGAGACCGAATTCGCGGATCGAATGCACGAGTTCGGCCATCGCTTCGTCGTCGAAGACTTGCCGCGGCTGACGCGGATTCGGTTCGATTGCGGCCGGGTCGATCTCCCGATAGACCGCGCCGATGCCGGCGGACCCCGGCGCCGCTGAGCCGCCGAGCACCACGTCGGCAGCAGCTTGGCCCATCCCCGGGCTAAGGTCGGTCGCTCCCGGCCCGGCTTCGGAGGGCCCCGTCGGAATCAGCGACGCCAATCCGCGGCCGAGACCGCCTCGTTTGCGGACCGGTGGTGTCATGGTTGTCCCTTCGCCGGTGTTGACTGCCCGATTGATCGCTCGCGGGCGGCGAGTTCGCGGCTGGCGTCCAGATAGCTCATGGCCCCGCGCGAGCCGGGATCGTAATCGATGATCGTCATGCTGTAACCAGGCGCTTCAGAGACCTTGACGCTACGCGGGATGACGGTGTGTAAAACCTTGCGTCCGAAATGGCGCCGCACCTCCGCGGCGACCTGATCCGCCAGCTTCGTTCGGCCGTCATACATGGTCAGCACGACGGTGGTCACCTCGAGTTGGGGGTTCAGATGTGCCTTCACCATCTCGATGTTGTTCATCAACTGCGATACTCCTTCCAGCGCGTAATACTCGCACTGGATCGGGATCAGTACCTCAGGCGCGGCAACCAGTGCGTTAATGGTCAGCAGACCCAGCGAGGGCGGGCAGTCGATGAAAACGTAGTCGAAGTCGCAGTGCTCCAATTCGGCCAGCGCGGTCCGCAACCGGTTTTCCCGGGCTACCATGCTGACCAATTCGATTTCCGCCCCCGCCAGGTCGATCGTCGCGGGAACGCAGAACAGGCGCTCGCTGTGCGGGCTTTGCCGGATCGCAGCGCGCAACGGGATCTCTCCCAGCAACACCTCGTAGGAGGAGGGCATCCCCGAGTGCCGTTCGGCGATGCCGAGCGCGGTACTCGCATTACCCTGTGGGTCCACGTCGATCACCAGGGTCTTGAGACCCTGAATCGCCAGTGCCGCTGCGAGGTTCACCGCCGTCGTGGTCTTTCCCACACCACCTTTTTGGTTGGCGATGGTGAAGAGCCGGCAGCGTGCGGGACGGGGTAGTCGCTCGTGCACGGTGTGTAGCACCCGCATCGCGCGCTCGGCGGCGGCTCCGATCGGCGTGTCATATTCCGCCGATGTTTCACGTGAAACGTGCGGTGCGCACAACTCACCGGAGCCAGTGTCCCCAGGCCGGTCCCTCTTCATGGCGTCTCCTCGTTGCCCCGTCTGGACTTGTGTCCCGTTCGGCGCCCGTCTCGCGGTCCCAGCGCTCGCCGGGCCACCACGACCCGTGCGGGCGGATCCACGTAGTTCACGCCACACTCCATCACCTTGACACCCACTGCACCCATCGCAGCCATCCCACGCCGATGCTCACGCACTTCTATGGATGCGCGCTCACCTTTGATCGCCACCATCCGTCCACCCGGTCTCAGGAGCGGCACGCTCCAGCGGGTCAGCTTGTCGAGCGCCGCGACAGCCCGCGACACGGCGCAGTCCCGCTCCCCGATCCGGTCGGGAAGCATGGGATCCTCGGCTCGTGCGCGGACGACAGCGACGTCGAGCTCCAGATCGGCCACGATGGCCGCGAGAAACGCCGTCCGCCGCAGCATCGGCTCCACGCACACCATCTCCAGGTCGGGACGGGCGATGGCCAGTGGCAACCCGGGCAGGCCGGCGCCACTTCCGATGTCGACCACCCGTTCCCCCGGCTGCAGGAGCTCGGCGACTACCGCACTATTCAATAGGTGCCGATCCCAGATACGGTTCGCTTCGCGCGGGCCAAGTAGACCCTGTGCCACGCCGGGCCCGGCGAGCAGCTCGGCATAGCGCACAGCCCGGTCCAGCCCGCGTCCGAAGACCGCGCTCGCGCAGTCCGGTGGCGCCAACCCTTGTTTCACGTGAAACATTCTCTCCCGCGCCCACCGGCCTTGGGGCCTCGACGAAGCCGAACTACACAGATGTAACTCAGCCTGCCCCCGCATCCCGTGACACGACGACCCGGCGGTCCGGCTCGGCGCCCTCGCTCTCGCTACGCACCCCCCGCACCGCCGCGACCGCGTCGTGCACGATCTTGCGTTCGAACGGCGTCATCGGTGCCAGCTCTTCGCGCTCCCCGGTTTCCAGCACGCGGCGCGCGACCTTGTCTCCGAGCGCGGCGAGCTCCTCCCGACGCCGACGCCGCCAGCTGGCAATGTCGAGCATCAACCGGCTGCGCGAACCGGTCTTCTGGTGCACGGCCAGCCGGGTCAGTTCCTGCAGCGCGTCAAGTACTTCGCCCCTGCGGCCGACCAGCTTCGTCAAATCCTCGCTGCCGTCAATGCTGACCACCGCACGGTTACCTTCGACGTCGAGGTCGATGTCGCCGTCGAAGTCGAGCAGGTCGAGCAGCTCTTCCAGATAGTCGCCCGCGATCTCTCCTTCGACCACCAACCGCTCTTCGGAGTCGGTGTCGCCTTCGGCGGCCGGCGTCATCGCGTTCTGCGCGACTTCGGCAGCTCGGCCGTCGGCCGACTCGCGCTGGCTCATTTCAGCATCGGTCATCGTTGCCTCTTCCTCTTCACATCCCGCGGGAACCGCCGCTTCGACGGAGGCCGCCCGGCCCGGCAGCCGCCGCCGTCGGCTGCACCCACCATTACCGCTTGCGCCTTTTCGGTTTCGTCCCCGCCCGCGGGGTGCGGTTCGCCGCATTACCGTCGCGAGTCGGTTCGATCCTTTTACCCGCTCGAGTTCTCCACCCCGTCGCCTCGTCCACCGGACCGTCGTGGATTTCGGCCCGCGACGTGCCCCTGCCCGGCCGCTGCGGTTTAGCGCCGGGTGCCGGAGCGTTGGCCGCCCGTCGCTGCTGCATCTCGCGCTTTTTCGCCTCTTCCTGTTTCTCGATCATGCCGAACACATAGTGCTGTTGGCCAAAGGTCCAGATGTTGTTGGAAAACCAATACAAGATGATCGCTAACGGCAGGAAAGGGCCTCCGACCACCACGCCCAGCGGAAACACATACAAGGCGAGCTTGTTCATCATCGCCGTCTGGGGATTTGCGGCAGCCTCCGGACTTTGCCGCGCGATCGAGGCACGGCTGTTGAAGTAGGTCGCGATCCCCGCCATGATCATCACCGGCACACCGACGGCAATCACCGCGGGGCGGCTGAACGCCCCGTAGTCGGTGAACGCCTCGATACCAGTCCGTTGCGTCATCGTCGCGCCGATCGGGGCGCCGAACAGATTCGCATCCAGAAAGTGCGCTACGTCGGTGGGGCTGAACACGTAATTACCGGTCGCCCGGTTTTGCGCGACCGAAAGATGCGGTTGTCCGAATCCGCCCTGGGTTCTATTGAACGACCTCAACACGTGATAGAGGCCCAAAAACACCGGGATCTGCGCCAACATCGGCAGGCACCCCAAGATCGGGTTGAAACCGTGCTCACGCTGCAGTTTCTGCATCTCCAGCGCCATCCGCTGGCGGTCCTTGCCGTATTTTTTCTGCAGCGCCTTAATCTGCGGCTGTAACTCCTGCATTTGGCGCGTGGTCTGGATCTGACGGACGAACGGCTTATACAGCAGGGCCCGAAGCGTGAAGACCAAAAACATCACCGACAGCGCCCACGCAAAGAAGTTCGTCGGACCCAGTATCAGGGCAAATGCCTTGTACCACAGCCACATAATGGCCGACACCGGATAGTAGACAAAATCCAGGCTGAACCAGTTAAACAACGGACGCGTCCCCTCGTTGTGCGCGGGACCCCGAGACGCCGGCACCGCTTGCGGCTCTGCCCTCCCGCCGATCCGGTATCGGATCCCATCCTCCCCGATGCCACGGCCCGCACTTGACCAGACGAACCACCGACAGCCCACTTCCCCGCAACAACCCGTATTCGCTCAGCGCGTCCACCGCATACTGACTACAAGTCGGAGTGAACCGGCAACTAGGCAATCGCAGAGGCGATACCGTGTTTTGATACAACCGAATCAGAAAAATCATGCCGCGCGCGACCACCCGACCGACGTCGCAGAACCACCCCCGCGGCGTCGATCCTCGGGCTGGACTCACCGCGCACGTCCCGACAACTGCCGAATCCGCTGTAACCCGGCGCGTAACTGTTCGTCCAGCTCACCCGACGTCGCGGTGCAGCTATGCGGCAGCGCCCGGATCACCAGCAGATCGGATGCATCCAATTGCGCCAGCAAACCCCGTGCCACGTGCCGCAGCCGCCGCGCCACCCGGTGCCGCTGCACCGCTCCGCCCACCGATTTCGCCACAACCAAGCCCACCTTGGGCGGTGACATCGGCTGTCCCCGCCACAGGTACATCACCAAATCCGGCTGTGTCACCCGCGCACCATGGGCAATCGTCGCCTCGAAATCCGCCGACCGCGTCATGCGGTTTTGTGCGGGAAGCACCGTTGTGACACCTGCAACGAATCACGCAGTAAGGGTGCGGCGCCCTTTACGACGCCGATTAGACACGATCGCCCGACCCGCCCGAGTCCGCATCCGCAGCCGAAAGCCGTGCACGCGAGCTCGGCGCCGGTTGTTCGGCTGGAAGGTCCGCTTCCCCTTCGCCACGACTTTCTCCTCGCTACGTCAGGCACCCTCTGCTGCTCAGGCCACCCCGAAACGGCCACGGCTCTGCACGCGCAGCCCGCGATGAGCCCCGTACCCCGGTGTCAACCGGCGCGGACCCCGAATCCTCGGATCGCAACCGTATCGCCGACTTTCGGGCGACTGTTCGAGGGTACTGACCCGTCTTCGCCGGGTCAAACCCCGCCCGTCGTTGCACGCACCAGACTTGACCGGTTTCACACCAACCTCGTCCTCATCCTCGTCGCGCAATCAATCCTCAGGCAATATTGCAGAACGGTTGGCAGGTGTAACGAAAACTGTTAGCTTCGGGCATGCCGTTCCAAACCCGGAACGGCGCCCGCCAACGTGACGGGGATCACGAACCCACCGGTTCGGCGTATCCCCGTCCATAATGCGCACCGCTACACATCTTGTCCACACCTGTGGATAACTATGTGGACAGGTTGTCAGCGTCAGCCGTAGATAGTTCGACTGGGAACCAGGGGGATCTGTCGTTGACCGATGATCCCGGTGTCGGTTTTGCGACCGTGTGGGATGCGGTCGTCTCCGAACTCAACGGTGACAACGCCACCGACGACGGACGCGCTGACAGCCAATCGCTTCCTACCAGGTTGACTCCCCAACAAAAGGCCTGGTTGAACCTCGTGCAACCGCTGACCATCGTGGAGGGTTTTGCCCTGCTCTCAGTGCCGAGCAGCTTCGTGCAAAACGAAATCGAACGTCATCTGCGCACCCCGATCACCGATGCACTGAGCCGACTGCTAGGACAACAGATCCAACTGGGCGTACGCATCGCTCCACCACCTGAGGATTCCCAGAGTCCGGCGTCAGAAGATCTCGAGACCGACCGCGACGACGTCGACGAAGACCGCGAAGCACTCGCCAGCGCTCATGACAGCTGGCCGTCCTACTTCACCGCCCGTCGCCCGAGTGACGATCCCGGCGCCGTCGGCAACAGCCTGAACAGTCGCTACACCTTCGATACATTTGTCATCGGCGCCTCGAACCGTTTCGCGCACGCCGCAGCTCTCGCGATTGCCGAAGCGCCGGCCCGTGCCTACAACCCGTTGTTCATCTGGGGTGAATCGGGTCTGGGCAAAACCCACTTGTTACACGCGGCCGGCAACTATGCGCAACGGCTGTTCCCCGGGATGCGCGTCAAGTACGTCTCGACCGAAGAGTTCACCAACGACTTCATCAACTCACTCCGCGACGACCGCAAGGTCGCGTTCAAGCGCAGCTACCGCGATGTCGACGTGCTTCTTGTCGATGACATCCAATTCATCGAGGGCAAAGAAGGAATCCAGGAAGAATTTTTTCACACTTTCAACACGCTGCACAACGCGAACAAACAGATCGTCATCTCTTCCGACCGTCCGCCTAAACAACTTGCCACACTTGAAGATCGGCTCCGCACCCGCTTCGAGTGGGGACTGATTACCGACGTGCAGCCACCCGAACTGGAAACCCGCATCGCCATCTTGCGCAAAAAAGCCCAGATGGAGCGTCTCGCCGTTCCCGACGACGTCCTCGAACTCATTGCCAGCAGCATCGAACGCAACATCCGCGAACTCGAGGGTGCGTTAATTCGAGTCACCGCGTTCGCATCATTGAACAAAGCCCCGCTCGACAAAGCTCTGGCGGAAATCGTGCTGCGCGATTTGATCGCCGATGCCAGCAGCATGCAGATCAGCGCGGCTACCATCATGGCCGCCACCGCCGAATACTTCGATACCACCGTCGAAGAACTCCGCGGACCGGGCAAGACTCGCGCCCTGGCCCAGTCACGCCAGATCGCCATGTACCTGTGCCGGGAACTCACCGACCTCTCGTTGCCCAAGATCGGCCAGGCATTCGGACGTGACCACACCACCGTCATGTACGCCGAGCGCAAGGTACGCGGAGAGATGGCCGAACGCCGGGAGGTCTTCGACCATGTCAAAGAACTGACCACGCGTATCCGTCAACGCTCCAAGCGCTGAGCCCGCGCGTTACCGGAACCTGTCGATGCACGTGTCAACAACCGGTCCGCACCGTCTTCATCCGGTGGAGCGGCCCCGCACACCCACCAGCCATCCCCAACTCCAACCCAGCGAGCCCACAACTGTGACCACCGTCATCCACAGCCATATTTGCTTACCCAGCAGCGGTGATGTCGTGCTATCCCCACAATCCACAAGACTTACTACTGATACTGGTATGTCATCTCTTCCTTCACCTTCGAAAAAGCGGCCGTGCACACCTTCGTCTCCGGTGCCGGAGCATTGTGCTATCGCCCCAGCCACGAGCTTTCAAGTTGGCCCCGGAAGCTTTACGGTTGAAGATCGGTGGCGGTTGCGGCCGTAATGATCGGTACCGGTGTCAGCCTTCGTCACCGCGGGCGACCGCTGACCTGTGACCGTGTAGTTCGAGCTGGTGAAGGGACGCTATGGACGTGGCCACGACCAAGGTCGGTGTGTCCGATTTGAGATTTCGTCTGGTCCGCGACGAGTTCGCCGACGCCGTGGCCTGGGTGACGCGCAACCTGCCTGCCAGACCCACCGTGCCGGTATTGGCCGGCGTTCTCTTGACGGGGACGGACAATTCGTTGACGATCTCCGGGTTCGACTACGAGGTATCCGCCGAGGTGCGAATGCCGGCTGAAATCGACTCTGGGGGAGAAGTTGTGGTTTCCGGTCGGCTGCTGTCTGAGATCAGCCGCGCGTTGCCCGACAAGCCTGTTGACGTGCACGTCGACGGCACCAGATTGGCGATCAGCTGCGGCAGCGCCCGATTCTCGTTGCCCACCATGGCGGTCGAGGACTATCCGACGTTGCCGGCATTACCGGCTGAGACCGGCACCCTGTCGGCGGAGTTGTTTGCTGAAGCCATCACGCAGGTGGCCGTGGCAGCGGGCCGTGACGACACCCTGCCGATGTTGACCGGGATACGGGTGGAAATTTCGGGGGACACGGTGGTGTTGGCGGCCACCGACCGATTCCGGTTGGCGGTTCGTCAGTTGACGTGGTCACCGGTTGCGGCCGACGTGGAGGCGGCCGTGCTGGTGCCGGCCAAGACGCTGGCGGAGGCCGCCAAGACGGGCAGTTTCGGCGGCGAGGTCCATGTGTCGCTGGGATCCGGCTCTGCGGTGGGCAACGAAGGTCTACTGGGGATCAGCGGAAACGGCAAACGCACCACCACACGCTTGCTCGATGCCGAGTTCCCGAAGTTTCGGCAATTGGTGCCCACCGAGCACACCGCGGTCGCCACGATCAACGTCAACGAACTGACCGAAGCCATCAAACGGATGGCGTTGGTTGTTGAGCGGGGCGCACAAATGAGGATGGAATTTTCAGCGGGCACTGTGCGATTGTCGGCGGGCGCTGACGACGTAGGCCGGGCCGAAGAGGATCTGCCGGTGGATTTTGCCGGTGAACCCTTGATCATCGCGTTCAATCCGACTTATCTCAGCGAGGGGCTGGGAGCGTTGCACGCCGAGCGGGTCTCATTCGGTTTCACCACCGATCGCAAACCGGCAGTGCTGCGGCCGGTGCGCGACGACGATCCCGCGCCCATCGGTCACGGTCCGTTTCCGGCTTTGTCGACGGATTACACTTACCTGTTGATGCCGGTCCGATTGCCGGGTTAGCGGTCGACGCGTGTACGTTCGTCACCTGGGGCTGCGTGATTTTCGCTCCTGGGCGCATGCCGATCTCGAACTGGCGCCGGGGCGAACCGTGTTTGTCGGTCCTAACGGTTATGGGAAAACGAATCTTATTGAAGCACTATGGTATTCGTCTGCGCTTGGTTCACATCGGGTCGCTACGGATTCCCCTTTGATACGCATAGGGGCAGCGCGGGCACTGGTGTCGACAATCGTTGTCAACGAAGGTCGCGAATGTTCGGTCGATCTGGAGATCGTGGCTGGCCGTGCGAACAAGGCCCGCCTGAACCGCGCGCCGGTGCGCAGCCCGCGCGCTGTCGTCGGGGTGTTGCGCGCGGTACTGTTTGCTCCAGAAGATCTGGCCCTGGTTCGCGGAGATCCCGCTGAGCGGCGTCGATACCTCGATGACTTGGCCGCCATGCGGCGGCCCCGTATCGCTGCGGTGCGGGCCGACTACGACAAGGTGCTGCGGCAGCGCACGGCACTGCTGAAAACGGCGAGTGCGACGCGACAGCGCGGTCATGGCACCACCGACATCGCGGAGTCGCTGGCGGTGTGGGATCAGCAGCTGGCAGTGCGCGGGGCGGAGTTGATGGTGGCGCGGATGGAACTGGTCAACGCGTTGGCGCCGGAGGTACGCAAGGCGTATGCGCTGCTGGCACCGGGATCGCGATCGGCGGCGATCCGGTATCGCGCAAGTGTCGACACCGGGGCGTGCGATGGCAGCGACGCCGGTGACATCGACGTTCTTGCCGGCGCGCTGGCGGCCGGGATGTCGGCGCGCCGGGCGGCCGAAATTGACCGCGGCATGTGCCTGGTTGGTCCGCATCGTGACGACTTGGAGTTGCGGCTCGGTGATCAACCAGCGAAAAGTTTTGCCAGTCACGGGGAATCGTGGTCGATGGCATTGGCTTTGAGGTTGGCGGGCTACGAGCTGTTGCGGGGTGAGGGTGCCGATCCCGTGTTGCTGCTCGACGACGTCTTTGCCGAGTTGGACGCGGCCCGGCGAGAGGCGCTGGCGGCCGCCGCGAGCTCGGCCGAGCAGGTACTGGTCACCACGGCAGTGCCTGACGACATTCCCCGCGAGTGGGATGCGCGCCGCGTCGCTATTGTCTTGCACGACGACGATGACGGACGTGTCTCGGCGGTGCTGAAGTGACTGACACAGACGGCGGGGTGGTTCCCGGGTCAGCGGCGCAGCGCAGCCGACGCGGTGAAATGGACCTGGTCAGGCGTGCGCTGGACGAGGCTCGCAGTGCGGCGCGCAGTCAGGGCCGCAGTCAAGGTAAAGACCTCGGACGAGGGCGGGGGGTATCGATGCGCCGCGTCGCGGGCAGCTCCAGACGGCGGAGCTGGTCCGGGCCGGGTCCTGACGTCCGTGACCCCCAGCCGTTGGGCGAGGCCGCACGGGAGGTGGCGAGACGACACGGCTGGTCGTCGCGGGTGGCAGAAGGGTTGGTGGTGGGCCAGTGGGCTGTGGTGGTCGGTCACCAGATCGCCGACCATGCCACACCGACCGCCCTTCGCGAAGGTGTGCTCAGCGTCGCGGCGGAATCTACCGCATGGGCGACCCAGTTGCGGATGATGCAACCACAACTGTTGGCCAAGATCGCAGCGCAGGTCGGCCACGGCGTCGTGACGGCGCTGAAAATTACCGGACCGGCCGCACCGTCGTGGCGTAAAGGACCGCTGCATGTCGCCGGGCGAGGGCCGCGCGACACCTACGGCTGACGGTTTCGGCCAGGTCGGCTTAAAGCCACGACAATAGTGCGATCGGGCGTGCCCGCCGTCACAACCCAGAGCATGCCGAAAAATTCCGCGGACGGCGCCGACAGCTGTGTGGAAACACCCTCACAGAATGGGTGCGGGCGCCTATTGCCGGTAGACTGGAGGAGAACCCGCGCGCAGTGACTGGACTGCGCGTGTGCAACCCCAAGGAGAGCTTTCCGACTGTGGCTGCCCAGAAAAAGGCCCGCAACTCCTACGACGCCGGAGATATCCAGGTTCTCGAAGGCCTGGAGGCTGTCCGGAAACGACCGGGCATGTATATCGGCTCTACCGGGGAGCGGGGCCTGCATCACCTGATCTGGGAGGTCGTCGACAACGCTGTGGACGAGGCGATGGCGGGTTTCGCGACCAGAGTCGACGTGAAGATTCTCGCCGACGGCGGAGTCGAGGTCCGCGACGACGGCCGCGGTATCCCGGTGGCCATGCATGCGACGGGCATACCCACCGTCGATGTCGTGATGACCCAGCTGCACGCCGGCGGCAAGTTCGGCGGCGACGACGGCGCCTATGCGGTCTCGGGTGGCTTGCACGGCGTGGGTGTTTCGGTGGTCAACGCCCTGTCGACGCGGCTCGAGGTTGAAATCGCCCGCGACGGCTACGAGTGGTTTCAGCACTACGATCGCTCCGTTCCCGGCACCCTCAAACAGGGTGAGAAGACAACGAAGACGGGAACCACCGTCCGGTTCTGGGCCGACCCGGACATTTTCGAGACCACCGAGTACGACTTCGAGACCGTCGCTCGGCGGCTGCAGGAAATGGCGTTTCTCAACAAGGGCCTGACCATCGACCTGATCGACGAACGGGTGACCGCTGAGGAAATCGTCGACGAGGTCGTCAGCGACACCGCCGCGGCGCCGCGGTCGGCGCACGACCGGGCCGAAGAACGTGACGGCCCGCACAAGGTCAAACACCGCGTCTTCCACTACCCCGGAGGGTTGGTCGACTTCGTCAAACACATCAACCGGACCAAAAATCCCATCCACAGCACGATCGTCGACTTCTCCGGCAAGGGTCCCGGGCACGAGGTGGAGATCGCCATGCAGTGGAACGCCGGATATTCCGAATCGGTGCACACCTTCGCCAACACGATCAACACCCACGAAGGCGGCACGCACGAAGAGGGTTTCCGGGCAGCGTTGACGTCGGTGGTCAACAAATATGCCAAAGACCGCAAGTTGCTCAAGGACAAAGACCCCAACCTGACCGGCGACGACATCCGTGAAGGGCTCGCGGCCGTGATCTCGGTCAAGGTCACCGAACCGCAGTTCGAGGGTCAAACCAAAACCAAGCTGGGCAACACCGAGGTGAAGTCTTTCGTCCAAAAAGTGTGTAATGAACAGCTCAGTCACTGGTTCGAGGCGAATCCCACCGACGCCAAGACAGTGGTGAACAAGGCGGTGTCGTCTGCGCAGGCGCGGATCGCCGCCCGTAAAGCGCGAGAACTCGTCCGCCGCAAGAGCGCAACGGATCTGGGTGGACTTCCGGGTAAGCTGGCAGACTGCCGTTCCACGGATCCACGACGCTCGGAACTGTATGTTGTGGAAGGTGATTCGGCTGGCGGCTCGGCCAAGAGCGGCCGCGACTCGATGTTCCAGGCGATCCTTCCGTTACGAGGGAAGATCATCAACGTCGAGAAGGCGCGAATCGATCGGGTGCTAAAGAACACCGAGGTGCAGTCGATCATCACCGCGCTGGGCACCGGAATCCACGACGAGTTCGACATTTCCAAACTGCGCTACCACAAGATCGTGTTGATGGCCGACGCCGACGTCGACGGCCAGCATATATCGACATTGCTGCTCACCCTGTTGTTCCGATTCATGCGGCCGCTGATCGAGAACGGCCACGTGTTCTTGGCTCAGCCCCCGCTCTACAAGCTCAAGTGGCAACGTTCCGAGCCCGAATTCGCCTACTCCGACCGCGAGCGCGACGGTCTGCTGGCGGCCGGACTCAAAGCGGGGAAGAAGATCAACAAAGACGACGGAATCCAGCGCTACAAGGGTCTGGGTGAGATGGACGCCAAGGAACTCTGGGAAACCACGATGGATCCCTCGGTTCGGGTGCTGCGCCGGGTCACCCTCGATGACGCCGCTGCAGCCGACGAACTGTTCTCGATTTTGATGGGCGAAGACGTCGACGCGCGCCGCAGTTTCATCACCCGCAACGCCAAAGACGTTCGTTTCTTGGATGTCTGATGATGCCTTGGCTCCCCTGCTCGATGGCAAACGAGGACTAGATGACTGATACCACGCTGCCGCCCGGCGGCGATGCTGCCGATCGGATCGAACCGGTCGACATTCAGCAGGAGATGCAGCGCAGCTACATCGACTACGCGATGAGCGTTATCGTCGGCCGGGCGTTGCCAGAGGTGCGAGACGGCCTCAAACCGGTGCATCGCCGGGTCCTCTACGCGATGTACGACTCGGGTTTTCGTCCGGACCGTAGCCACGCGAAATCGGCTCGCTCCGTTGCCGAGACGATGGGGAACTACCATCCGCACGGCGACGCCTCGATCTACGACACCCTGGTGCGGATGGCCCAGCCGTGGTCTATGCGCTACCCGCTGGTCGACGGTCAGGGCAACTTCGGTTCGCCCGGCAATGATCCGCCGGCCGCGATGCGCTACACCGAAGCTCGTCTGACGCCGCTGGCAATGGAGATGTTGCGTGAGATCGACGAAGAGACAGTCGATTTCACTCCAAATTACGACGGCCGGGTGCAGGAGCCGACTGTCCTTCCGAGCCGGTTCCCCAATCTGCTGGCCAACGGGTCGGGCGGCATCGCGGTGGGAATGGCCACCAACATCCCGCCGCACAATCTGCGCGAGCTCGCCGAAGCGGTGTTTTGGGCGCTGGACAACTACGACGCCGACGAAGAGACAACGCTGGCCGCGGTCACCGAGCGGGTCAAAGGCCCGGATTTCCCCACCGCGGGGTTGATCGTGGGCACCGAAGGCATCACCGACGCCTACCGGACCGGGCGAGGGTCGATCCGGATGCGCGGTGTCGTCGCGGTCGAAGAAGACTCACGCGGCCGCTCGTCGCTGGTCATCACCGAGCTGCCCTACCAGGTCAACCACGACAACTTCATCGCCTCGATCGCCGAACAGGTCCGCGACGGCAAACTCGGCGGCATCGCCAACATCGAAGACCAGAGCAGCGACCGGGTCGGTCTGCGCATCGTCGTCGAGCTCAAGCGCGACGCCGTGCCCAAGGTGGTGTGCAACAACCTCTACAAGCACACCCAGCTGCAGACCAGCTTCGGCGCCAACATGCTGGCGATCGTCGACGGGGTGCCGCGCACGTTGCGGCTCGACCAGATGATCCGCCACTATGTCGAGCATCAGCTCGACGTGATCGTACGGCGCACGACCTACCGGTTGCGCAAGGCCAACGAACGCGCACATATCCTGCGTGGTCTGGTCAAGGCGCTCGACGCGCTCGACGAGGTGATCGCGCTGATCCGGGCATCGGAAACCGTGGACATCGCCCGGGCCGGCCTGATCGAGCTGCTCGACATCGACGAGATCCAGGCGCAGGCCATCCTGGACATGCAACTGCGGCGGCTGGCGGCGTTGGAGCGTCAGCGCATCGTCGACGACCTGGCCAAGATCGAGGCCGAGATCGCCGACCTGGAAGACATCCTGGCGAAACCGGAACGCCAGCGGACGATCGTTCGCGACGAGCTGGCCGAGATCGTCGACAGGTACGGCGACGAGCGCCGCAGCCGGATCGTGGCCGCCGACGGCGAGGTAAGCGACGAGGACTTGATCGCCCGCGAGGACGTCGTGGTCACCATCACCGAGACCGGTTACGCCAAGCGCACCAAAACCGACCTGTACCGAAGCCAAAAACGGGGCGGCAAGGGCGTGCAGGGGGCCGGCTTGAAGCAGGACGACATCGTCCGGCACTTCTTCGTCTGTTCGACACACGACTGGATCTTGTTCTTCACCACCGCAGGCCGGGTATACCGGGCCAAGGCGTACGAGTTGCCCGAAGCCTCCCGCACGGCCCGCGGACAGCACGTCGCCAATCTGCTGGCGTTCCAACCGGAGGAGCGCATCGCCCAGGTCATCCAGATCCGCAGCTACACCGATGCCCCGTATTTGGTGCTGGCGACCCGCAACGGCCTGGTCAAAAAGACCAAGCTGAGCGATTTCGAGTCCAACCGCTCGGGCGGGATCGTCGCGATCAATCTGCGCGACGGCGACGAACTGGTCGGCGCGGTGCTGTGCTCTGCCGACGACGATCTGCTGCTGGTCTCGGCCAACGGGCAGTCGATCCGGTTCTCGGCGACCGACGAGGCGCTGCGGCCGATGGGCCGGGCGACGTCGGGTGTCCAGGGTATGCGGTTCAACGCCGACGACTACCTGTTGTCGCTCAACGTGGTCCGGGAAGGCACGTATTTGCTGGTAGCCACATCCGGCGGATACGCCAAACGCACGGCGATCGAGGAGTACCCCGCCCAGGGCCGCGGCGGCAAGGGCATCCTGACCATCCAGTACGACGCCCGTCGTGGCAAGCTGGTTGGAGCGCTGATCGTGGACGACGACAGCGAGGTGTACGCCATCACCTCCAGCGGAGGGGTGATCCGCACGGCGGCGCGGCAAGTTCGCAAGGCCGGACGTCAGACCAAAGGGGTCAGGTTGATGAACCTGGGTGAGGGCGACACACTGTTAGCCATCGCCCGCAACGCCGAAGAGGCCGGTGTGGCCGACGGTGAGGACGACGCGGGTACCGAGACGACATGATGCACGCGCCGGCTGCTGCTGCGGCCGGGTGCACAGCTAAGGAGTTGCGGTGAGTGCACCGGACGAGCCTAAAACCCCCGAACCGGGCGACAAGCCGAACGGGACCGGCTCCATGCAGCGCGACGGCCCGCACCGGCCACCTGCGGGCCGGGCATCGAGCGGCGGCGAGACAGCCCCGTTGCAGCGCGCCGGCCGTCCCCGGCAAGCCCAGCAGCGCCCGCCGGTCGCAGCGCCGGTACAGCACGAAGCGCAGCCGGCGCACACGCCCGGCGTCGAGGCGCGGCTGAGCCGCTTCGTCGCAGGCGCAGCGCCGCCCGGCGCCACTGGGACAGCGGCGGCCGAGCCCGAGGCCTATCCCAGCGAACTGCCCGACCTGTCCGGGCCGGTTCCGCGCAACCCCGTCCAGGACCGGGCTCGGGGTGCGGCGACCGGTGCCGGCCGGGACCGGCACGTCGGGGTTGTCCAGGTAGGTGTGCGGCCGCGCGGTCCGGTGCGGGCCAGTATGCAGATTCGCCGGATCGACCCGTGGAGCACCCTGAAAGTATCCTTGGTGCTCTCGGTGGCGCTGTTTTTCGTGTGGATGATCGCCGTTGCGTTCCTGTACCTGGTGCTCGGCGGCATGGGCGTGTGGAGCAAGCTCAACAGCAACGTCGGCGACCTGCTGAACAACACCAGCGGCAGCACCCAACTGGTCTCCGGCAGCACGATCTTCGGCGGCGCGCTGCTGATCGGGCTGGTCAACATCGTGCTGTTGACCGCGATGGCGACGATAGGCGCCTTCGTCTACAACCTGACCACCGACCTGATCGGGGGCGTCGAAGTGACGCTGGCCGACCGCGACTAGGGCGGCCGGCGATGTGGTTTGGGGGCGCACGGTTGGGTGCGGTAGTCTCGGCGCTCGGCTGCGCGCGTGTTGGGGCCTATAGCTCAGGCGGTTAGAGCGCTTCGCTGATAACGAAGAGGTCGGAGGTTCGAGTCCTCCTAGGCCCACCACCAGGTGTTCACCGGGACGCTTCGCAGCACCGGTGGTGCCATGGGCTGCGGTCGCCGCACTGGCGGCAGCGGGGCCTTAGCTCAGTTGGTAGAGCGCTGCCTTTGCAAGGCAGAAGTCAGGGGTTCGAATCCCCTAGGCTCCACCGGCCCTACAGTTGCTGGTGCACGTCGACGCTGGGTGGGCGGGGCGAGCTGTCCTGGCGCGCGGAGCGCCGCACCATCGACCAAGCGACCGCGCCGCCGCTGAGCGCCACCGCGACGATGCCGGTGATCACCCACATTCGCCGTCCAGCGTGGCAGGACCGGCGGGCCGGGTGTCGCCCCTGCGGCAGAGTGGCGACCACCTGACGCGCGGCCGCCAATTCGGCGGTGACGGCGTCCCGGGCCGATTGCAGCTCGGCAGCCAACCGGCGGTCGCGGTAGCGCCGGCGCAGGGTCGAGGTCCCTGCCTGCGCGGAGTGGACGCCCAGCCCGACCAGCCCGCGGGTGAGGTCCACCGGCCCGACGGCGGAGTACCTCAAGCCCCGGGTCAGTCGCTGCCGCGGAGTCAACCGGGTGTCATCTGTCGCCGTCATGTGCCGCCTTTCTGCCGCGCTGGTAGTCGAACTTCCAGCCTGCCACCATCGGCATCGGGTGCGCTGTCGGCACCGCCCGGCCGGGTGCGCCGCGGTGGTGGCAGACTGTCATGGCGTGACCATCAGCCCCATTCAGACTGCCACTGCCACCCTGCACACCAACCGCGGCGACATCAAGGTCGCCCTGTTCGGCAACCACGCACCCAAGACCGTCGCGAACTTTGTCGGCCTGGCGCGGGGCACGAAGGAATATTCGACCCAGAACGCCTCGGGCGGCACCGCGGGCCCGTTTTATGACGGCGCGATTTTTCACCGGGTGATCAGCGGGTTCATGATTCAGGGCGGCGACCCGACGGGAACCGGACGGGGCGGTCCGGGTTATAAGTTCGCCGACGAGTTTCATCCCGAATTGCAGTTCGACAGGCCCTATCTGCTGGCGATGGCCAATGCGGGCCCGGGAACCAATGGGTCGCAGTTTTTCATCACCGTCGATAAGACGCCGCATCTGAACCGCCGGCACACCATCTTCGGGGAGGTGATCGACCCGGAGTCGCAACAGGTGGTCGACGAGATCGCCGCGACCCCAACCGACCAGAGCGATCGGCCGATCACGGCGGTGGTCATCGAGTCGATCACCATTTCCTGACGCCGCGGCTCAAGCGCCGGCGTAGCCGGCGGCCGTGAGCGCGTCGAGAGTATCGAGCGGATCGCCGCCGAGATCCCAGCGCGAGAACACGAATAGCCGGCCGTCGACCGCGTCGATCTCCAGCAGCCGCATCGTGCGTCCGAGTCGACGGAATTGCGTGATCCGGATGATCTTGATGTCTGGACGGCGCAACAACTGCGTCCGCCACCATCCGCGCACCTGCAGGCCCTCCGCGGTGATTGCCAGCTTTGGTCGCGCGCGCCACGATGCGCTCGCGAACACGATCAGACCGGCCGCGGCAATGCCGGTCAACAGCCGGCCCGCGGTGTCTTCGACCAAGGTCGCGCTGGCGATAGCCATGGCGACACCGACAGCGCCCACACCAGCGATCGCGGCGCTCGAGGGGGCCCATTCGGTCGGATTGGGATGCACGCTACCCCCGGATTCCAGCAGAGCCGATGCGGTTATCCACAACGGTTATCAACAGTGGGGATGAATCACACCGGTGTGATTGATGCACGGCCCCAGCGATGGCTTAGTTCTTAGTGCCACGTTCTTAGTGCCACGTTCTTAGTGCCACCGCATCGTGAGCAGCAGCCCGCTGATCATGAAAGCGAAGGCAATTGCATAGTTCCACGGGCCCAGGTTGGCCATCCAGGACAGCACCGCAGGCGCATCAGGACCGGTCGCCGCCAGCTGAAACACCATCAGCCAGATCAAGCCGATCAGCATCAAACCCGTGAACAGCGCGACGAACCACACGCTGGACGGCCCGGCCTTGACCTTGACCGGGGTACGGCTCACCGCGGTGACGGTGATATCGCTCTTTTTGCGGACCTTTGACTTGGGCATGGGTACCTCGACGACACGGTGTTGCAGGAACGTGCAACGATAGCGGAGACGGCTGCACGGGTTCGGCTAAGAGATTAACCCACGCTGCGATCAACGCAGGGAGAGCGATGGCCAGATCGATCGCCCGCCGCTCGCCGTGGCGGCTCGGCGTTCCGGTGGTCTGTCTGCTCGCCGGCTTGCTGTTGGGCGCGACCCACGGGGTGTCCGGTGGCGAAGAGATCCGGCGCAGCGACGCGCCGCGGCTGGTCGACCTGGTGCGCCAGGCGCAGGCTTCGGTGGATCGGCTGGGCACCGAACGCGAGAGTCTGGCCACCAGGCTGGACGCCACCCACGGACGCTCCGCCGACGCTGCGCTGACGGCGATGCTGCGGCGCAATGCGGAGTTGGCCGCCGACGCGGGTTTGGACCCCTTACACGGGCCGGGCGTGGTGGTCACGCTGAGCGATGCTGCGCGAGACGCCAACGGCCGATTCCCGCGCGATGCCGCCCCCGACGACCTGGTTGTGCACCAGCAAGACATCCAGGGCGTGCTCAATGCGCTGTGGAGCGCCGGCGCCGAGGCCGTGCAGATGCAGGACCAGCGCATCATCGCCACGTCGGCACCACGCTGTGTGGGAAACACGCTGCTGCTCAACGGACGTACCTACAGTCCGCCGTACACCATCAGCGCTATCGGCAACGCCGCGGCCATGCAGGCAGCGCTGGCCGCCGCTGCGCCGGTGAATGTCTACAAGCAGTATGTCGCGCGGTTCGGTCTGGGCTACACCGAAGAAGCGGTGGCAGACGTGCACATCGTCGGTTACACCGAGCCGGTACGCATGCATTTCGCCGAGCCGACCGGCCCGCTCAACTACTGAACCGAATGACCCGCGCCGGATAGCGTCGGCCGGCCGTGCGGCCCCGCCACACCCACACTGGCCTGAATTTGGCGTTCCAGCCGCCGCACCAATGCGTCGTCGCAGACGTGGCCGCAGTCGGCCAACCAGTTGGCCAGCACCCGGTGCCCGCCTTCGGTCAGGATCGACTCGGGATGGAATTGAACCCCGTGGATCGGCAGCTCGGTGTGCTGCACTCCCATGATCACGCCGCTGCGCGTGCGGGCGGTAATTGCGAGCTCAGCCGGCAAGGTGTCCGGCAGGATCGTCAGCGAGTGGTACCGGGTCGCCGTGAACGGATCTGGAAGCCCCTGTAGCACACCGGTATTCGTATGAAAAACGCTGCTGGTCTTGCCGTGCAGCAGTTCGGGGGCGCGGTCGACGGTGGCGCCGAACGCGACACCAATAGCCTGGTGACCCAGACAGACCCCGAGGAGGGGCGTAGCCGTCGTGGCACAGGCGTGGACCAGGCTGATCGACGCGCCTGCGCGTTCGGGCTTTCCGGGGCCCGGGCTCAATAGGATCCCGTCGAATTCGCTGGTGATCGCGGCCGCGTCGGACAACCGGGCGTCGTCGTTACGCCAGACCGCTGCCGTGACTCCCAACTGCCCGAGGTACTGAACGAGGTTGAACACGAAGCTGTCGTAGTTGTCGACGACTAAAATCTGCACCGCCACAGGCTACCGTCGGCTCCCCGGCGGGCTCGGGTCACTGACCGAACTTCAGCGTGATAGTGGCGTCCTTGTTGACGCCCTGGCCCACCGGGGGGCTTTGGTACACGACCCGGTTGTGCGCCGCGCCGCCGGCGTCGACGTCGGCGCCCTTGACCAGTACCCCGGTCCAGCCCAGAGCCCGCAATTGTGGTTCGGCCTCGGTCCAGAACAGACCCAACAGGTCGGGCATCACAAACTGGTTGCCCTTGGAGACCTGCAGTTCGATCACCGAGTCCACCGGCACGGTCGCACCGGCGGGGGGATTGGTGCCGATCACTTCGCCGCCAGGGCGGGGATTGTCGACCTCGGCCTCGGTGAACTTGCCGAACCCGTAGACGCTGAGGTTGTTCTTCGCGAGCTCGACGGACTGTCCGGCGACGTCGGGAACTTTTCTGGTCGCCGGGCCGGAGCCGACAACGATGGTGATCTCGTTGGTGATCGCCGAGGTCTGATTGGCCGGCGGATTGGTGGCCAGCACCCGGTCCTTCATCTCCGGAGTCGACGGCGAATCCACCTGACGAAACCGCCCGAAACCGGCTGCTTTCAGCTTCTTGACCGCGGCGGCGTAGCTCAGCGACGACACGTCAGGCACCTGACGCTGCTCAGGGCCGGTAGACACGTTCAGGGTGACCTCGTCACCGGCGGCTACCGAGGCGTTGGCGCCGGGATCGGTGCCGATGACGTGGTCGGGCGGCACCGCCGAATCGGGTTTTTGCTGGGTGCGGGTCTTGAAGCCGCGGTTTTGCAGGGTCGCGATGGCGTCGGCGGACGTCTGGCCCCGCACATCGGGCACCTGCACGCTGCGCATGTTGCCGCCGAAGGTGTTGATGACGACCGTGACGACGACGGTCAACACCGCCAGCACCGCGACCGCGATCAGCCAGCGGCCCACCGAACCGACGTTGCGGTCACCGGCGAAATCTGGTTCCTGGTGAGGCAGCGCGTCGGTGTGCGAGCGTGATGAATCACCGGAATGGCTCGCCGCCAGCAGCGAGGTCCGCTCGGCGTCGGTGAGCACCTTGGGCGCCTCGGGTTGCTCGCCGTTGTGCACCCGGACCAGGTCGGCGCGCATCTCCGCGGCGGTTTGGTAGCGGTTCTCCGGGTTTTTGGCCAGGGCTTTGAGCACGACGGCGTCGAGCTCGGGGGAGATGCCGCCATGTCGTTGCGAGGGCGGAACGGGGTCTTCGCGCACATGCTGGTAAGCGACCGCGACCGGTGAGTCGCCGACGAAAGGCGGTTCTCCGGTCAGGATTTCGTAAAGGACGCACCCCAGCGAGTAGACATCGGAGCGGGCATCGACGGTGTCGCCGCGGGCCTGCTCGGGCGAGAGGTATTGCGCCGTTCCGATGACCGCTGCGGTTTGAGTGACGTTGTTCCCGCTGTCGGCGATCGCCCGGGCGATGCCGAAATCCATCACCTTGACGGCGTTGGTAGTGCTGATCATGATGTTCGCCGGCTTGACGTCACGGTGGATGATGCCGTGCTGGTGGGAAAAGTTCAGCGCCTGGCAGGCATCGGCAATCACCTCGATGGCCCGTTGCGGTGGCATCGGACCCTCGGTGTGGACGATATCGCGCAGCGTGACGCCGTTGACGTATTCCATCACGATGTAGGGCAGCGGCCCGGCGTCGGTTTCTGCCTCGCCGGTGTCGTACACCGCGACGATCGCCGGGTGGTTCAGCGCCGCAGCGTTTTGTGCTTCGCGGCGAAAGCGCAGATAAAAGCTCGGGTCGCGGGCCAGATCGGCACGCAACACCTTGACCGCCACGTCACGGTGGAGCCGGACGTCGCGGGCCAAGTGAACCTCGGACATCCCGCCGAAGCCGAGGATTTCGCCCAGTTCGTAGCGGTCGGACAGGTGTTGCGGGGTGGTCATTGCCGTTTCTCGTGTCGGGCCGGCGACGCGTCGCAAGCATGCATCGGCGCGGGAGCCCCGCCAATGGCGGGCTGCCCGCGTTGCAGTCCAGGATTACCCGTCACCGCACGATCCGTCCAATCCGACGGGTGCGCGGGAACCGACCCCGATCCCGCCGGGGGGGACGCGCCCCCGGGGGTTCCGGTATCGGTGACGGTCGGGGTCGACTGTTGGGGCTGATCGGTCTGGGCACGCGAGTTGATGACGATCAGCACCGCGATGATGATCGCCAGCGCGCCCAGCACGCCGGCTGCCCACAGCAGGGCGCGCTGCCCGGCCGAGAAGGTGCGCCGTGGCGGAGGCGTGCGGTGACCGCCCGCCCCGGACCGAGATGATCGCCGGGCGGTCGGGGCCCGGGTCATGGCGCTGGTTGCTGCCGCCCTGCCACGGCCCGCGGGACCCGGGGAAGGACCAGAGGACGAACCCGGGGAGGGAATAGCCGTCGGGGTGGCCCGGCCGCCGACCGGCCGGGGAGGCCGGCGGCCCGCGCGGACCGCGGCCACGGCGTCGGCGAACGGCCCCCCGCTGCGGTATCGCATGCCGGGGTTTTTGGACAAGGTGATCTCGATGAGTTCGCGCACATTGGGGGGCAGCTCGGCGGGCAGCGGCGGCGGCGGGTCCTTGATGTGCTTCATCGCCACCGTGAGCGCGCCGTCACCGCTGAACGGGCGTTTACCTGCCAGGCATTCGTAGCCGACGACCCCCAGCGAGTAGACATCGCTCGCCGGGGTCGCATCGTGACCGAGAGCCTGTTCGGGGGCGATGTATTGAGCGGTGCCCATCACCATGCCGGTCTGCGTCACCGGCGCGGCGTCGACGGCTTTGGCGATCCCGAAGTCGGTGATCTTCACCTGCCCGGTCGGGGTGATCAGGATGTTGCCGGGTTTGACGTCGCGATGCACCAAGCCGGCGGCGTGCGCGACCTGCAACGCACGGCCGGTTTGCTCGAGCATATCCAACGTATGGCGCAACGAAAGTTTGCCGGTCCGCTTGAGCACCGAGTTCAGCGGCTCGCCGTTCACCAGCTCCATCACCAGGTAGGCGGTCCGGCCTTCGCCGTTGATCTGGGTTTCGCCGTAGTCGTGCACGCTGGCGATGCCGGGATGGTTGAGCATCGCAGTCGTGCGGGCCTCGGTGCGGAATCGCTCGATGAACTCAGGGTCGGAGGAGAACTCGTTCTTGAGCACTTTGACCGCGACCCGGCGACCCAGACGATTGTCGACTGCCTCCCAGACCTGTCCCATGCCGCCGGTGGCGATCAGGCGCTGCAGCCGATAACGACCCGACAGCGTCAACCCTACCCGTGGGCTCATGGCCCCCCCTGCAACGCGGCCTCGATCACGGCACGCCCGATCGGCGCAGCGAGCGCGCCGCCGGTTGCGGAGAGCCGGTCGGCACCATTTTCGACCAGGACCGCAACGGCCACTTTGGGGCGTTGCGCGGGTGCGAATGCGATGTACCACGCGTGCGGTGGAGTGTTGCGCGGATCGGTGCCGTGTTCGGCGGTGCCGGTCTTGGATGCTATCTGCACGCCGGGGATGGCCCCGGTCTGCCCGGTGAGTTTCTCGGCGCCGATCATCAACTCCGTTAGCTTAGCTGCGACCTCCGGCGACACCGCGCGACGAAGTTTGATCGGGGCGGTGGTGCTGATGTTGGCCAGGTCGGGCCCCTTGAGGCTGTCGACCAGGTACGGCGCCATGGTGACACCGCCGTTGGCGATGGTCGCCGCCACCATCGCGTTTTGCAGCGGTGTCAGCGCGACGTCCTTCTGACCGATGCTCGACATCCCCAGCGCGGCGGCGTCCAGGATCGGGCCTAGCGTAGATTCGGCGACCTGCAGCGGAATCGGTTCGGGGGCGATGTCCATTCCGAACGACCGTGCGGTACGGCGCAGAGAGTCAACGCCGGTGAGCATGCCCAGCTGAACGAAGGCGGTGTTGCATGAGCGGGCGAACGCCTCGGCCAGCGACACCGTCTGCCCGCCGCCGCACGGAGCGCCGCCGAAGTTCTCCAGGGTGGCGGTGCTGTTGGGTAGCGGGATCGTGGGCGCCGCGGTGAGTTCCTCGTCCGCGGTGGCTCCGCTCTGTAAGGCCGCGGCTGTGGTGATCACCTTGAAGGTCGAACCGGGAGGGTAGGTCTCGGCGATAGCGCGATTGGTCAGCGGCGAGGCCGGATCGTCACGGAGTTGTTGCCAGGCCCGCGACTGTTCCTCGACGTTGTGCGACGCCAGCAGATTGGGGTCATAGGACGGCGAGGACACCAGCGCGAGGATCTTGCCTGTGGAGGGTTCCAGCGCGACCACCGCCCCCTTGCACGGACCGCTGCAGCTCTGTTGCATTGCGTCCCAGCCGGCCTGCTGCACGCGCGGGCTGATCGTCGTGTCGACGTTGCCGCCGCGCGGGTCGCGGCCGGTGAAGAAATCGGCCAACCGGCGACCGAACAGCCGCTGGTCCGAACCGTTGAGCACGGGGTCCTCGGCGCGTTCCAGACCTGTGCTCGAGTAGCGCAGTGAGTAAAACCCGGTGACCGGTGCGTATACCAGCGGGTCGGGGTATACGCGCAGGAAGCGAAAGCGGCTGTCGGTGGCTACCGAGTAGGCAAGCAGTTGGCCGTTGGCGGTGATCTGGCCACGCTGGCGTGAGTACTCGTCGAGCAGGACCCGCTGATTGCGCGGATCGGCACGCAGCCCGTCGGCGGTGAAAACCTGGGTCAAAGTGGCATTGAACAGCAGCAAGACGATCAACGCCATCACGGTCAGCGAGATCCGGCGCAGGGACGCGTTCATGCCCGCTCGATCACCTCGGTGCTCGCCGAGGCGATCGGCGAGGTGTTGCGCGTCGGGGTGCGCAACGGACGCCTCGCGGCATTCGAGATGCGCGCCAGGATGGCCAACAGCACATAGTTGGCCAGCAGCGAGGAGCCGCCGTAAGACAGCCACGGTGTGGTCAGCCCGGTCAGCGGGATGAGCTCGGTCACGCCACCGACGACGATGAACAACTGGATGGCCAGCGTCGAGGCGAGGCCGGCGGCCAGCAGCTTACCGAAGCTGTCGCGTACCGCGATCGCCGTCCGCATGCCGCGGATGATGACGATCGTGTAGAGCAATAGCAGGCCGGCCAGCCCGACCAGGCCGAGTTCCTCGCCGAACGCGGCGATGATGAAATCAGTGGACGCCGCCGGAACCGTGCCGGGTTGCCCGTTGCCCAGTCCGGTGCCGAAAATGCCGCCGGTGGCAAAGCTGAACAACGACTGCACCAGTTGGTAACCGTTGCCCTCGGGATCAGCGAACGGATCCAGCCAGGTTTGCACCCGAATCCGGACGTGGTCGAACGTGAAGTACGCCGCAGCGCTTCCCAACGCGAACAACACCAGTCCGATCACCATCCAGCTGAACCGCTGGGTGGCGATGTAGACGATCAGCAGAAACGACGTGTACAGCAGTAGCGACGTTCCCAAGTCCTTTTCGAAAATCATGACGCCGACCGAAATGATCCACGCCGCCAGCAAGGGCGCCAGGTCGCGTGGGCGCGGCAGGTCCATGCCCGCAACGTGCTTGCCGGCGCTGACGAAAAGCCCGCGCTTGGCCACCAGCACCGCCGCGAAGAAAATGAGCAGGAGAATTTTCGAGAACTCGGCGGGCTGCAGCGAGAAGCCGGGAAAGCGAATCCAGATTTTGGCGCCGTTCTGTTCGGAAAACGACGCCGGCAGCAGTGCCGGCGCCGCCAACAGCACGAGGCCGGTCAACCCGCAGATGTAGCCGTAGCGGGCGAGTTGCCGGTGGTCGCGCAACAGCGTCAGCACGATCGCGAACGCGGCCACGCCCATCAGCGTCCACAGCATCTGTTGGTTCGCTCCGGGATGCTCGCGATCGGAGAGGTCGCCTGGCAGGCTCAGCCGATAGATCATCACCAGGCCCAAGCCGTTTATCAGCGCAACCACCGGCAGCAGCAGCGGATCCGCGTAGGGCGCGTAGCGCCGGACAGCCAGGTGCGCAACGACGAACAACGCCAGGAAAGCCGCGGCGTAGGTGAGGAGATCGCGATGCACGCGGCGGTCTTGATTGGCTGCCACCAGAGCGAATGCCGTCGTGGTGATGATGGTCGCGAAGCACAGCAGCAGCAGTTCGGCGTTGCGCCGGGTCGGCATCGGAGGCTTTACCGCGACCGGCGGTTGCGGCTGTGTTGTCATGCGACCGCCCGGCAGTCGATTCCCGGCTGCAGTGGCGGTGACGGGAGTGTCGCGGTCGGCGGTGCTGCGGCGGTTGTCGGTAACGGGCCGGAGGGGTGTTGCGGGGCCGACGGGCCCCGCGATGGTGGGGGCGGGGCCGGTCGCGGACCGGCCGCCGTCGGGGTCGGCGTCGCCGGGGACGGCGGCGGGCAGGGGGGCAGCAGCCCGGTCGACGCTAAATGGCGGAGCTGGGCGATGGCGTCTTCGAGGCTGCCGGCCGGCAACCCGGCGGCGACCTGGGCGCGTCCCGACGGCTGCAGGTCGGCCAGTGTCATCAGACGGCAGTTGAGGGCGCCCACCGACTGGCCGTAGCTGATCTGCGAAAGCTCGTTTCGACTGTTGATGCAGGCCATCAGGTACGGCTGGTGCAGGGATAACCCGAAAATCGACCCCTGGACGCCCCGCATGATGGACACGGTGTCGTGGTAGCTGGTGACGTAGTAATTACTGCGGATCACAGCGCGGCCGAACGCCAGTGCCGCAATCGCCAGCATCACCGCCAGTGCGACGCCGATCAGCGTGCGGCGGCGGGAGCGACGAGGCCGGACGAAGGTTTCTCCTTGCGGCAGCACGCGTTGCACCACGTTTTTGCGGGGCTTGATGGCCGAAGCCCGGGTGGCGGCGGTGTTGGGTCGGGTCGCTTGCCCACCGTCGTCGCCGGACACCGCTCCGGCGATGATCGGCTGGGTGGGCCCGTAGTCGTGATCGACGACGTCGGCAACGATTACGGTGACGTTGTCGGGACCACCCCCGCGCAGGGCGAGTTCGATCAGGCGGTCGGCGCTCTCGTCGACATCGGGGATTTTTAGGGCCTCCAGGATGGTCTCGTCGCTGACGGGGTCGGAGAGTCCGTCCGAGCAGAGGAGGTACCGGTCACCGGCGCGTACCTCGCGCATGGTCAGGGTGGGCTCGACCTCGTGGCCGGTCAAAGCTCGCATGATCAGTGAGCGCTGCGGGTGGCTGTGGGCTTCTTCCCGGGTGATCCGCCCCTCGTCCACGAGCGTTTGGACGAACGTGTCGTCCTTGGTGATCTGGGTGAGTTCGCCGTCACGAAGCAGATAGCCGCGCGAGTCGCCGATGTGCACCAGCCCAAGACGGTTGCCCGCGAACAGTATTGCGGTGAGCGTGGTACCCATGCCCTCCAGTTCGGGATCCATCTCGACTTGGGCGGCGATGGCCGCATTACCGGCCCGCACCGCGGCGTCGAGCTTGGCCAGCAAATCGCCGCCGGGTTCGTCGTCGTCGAGCGGAGCCAGCGCGGCGATCACCAACTGCGAAGCCACCTCGCCGGCGGCGTGCCCGCCCATGCCGTCGGCCAGCGCCAGCAGCCGGGCTCCGGCATAGACAGAATCTTCGTTGTTGGAGCGCACCAGGCCGACATCACTGCGGGCGGCATATCGCAAAACCAGGGTCACGGGCGCAACTCGATTACCGTTTTGCCGATCCGGATCGGCGTGCCAATCGGGACTCGGACAGCCGTGGTTACCTTCACCCTGTCGAGGTAGGTGCCGTTGGTCGATCCTAGATCCTCGACATACCATTCCGAACCCCGTTGCGAGAGCCGCGCGTGTCGCGTCGAGGCGTAGTCATCGGTAAGGACCAGGGTGGAGTCGTCGGCACGGCCGATCAGCACCGGCTGGCCGCTCAACGTGATGCGCGCCCCGACCAGCGCTCCCTCCGTCACCACCAGGTAGCGTGCGGCACGCCCGCGCTGCCCTGCCGGCCGCAGGGTGCCGCGTAACGGCAAGCCGCGGCGCACCATCACCGCGCCGGTCGGGGCGTAGATATCGGTCCGCAGGATCCGCAACACCGACCAGATGAAAAGCCACAGCAGCAGCAAGAATCCGGCACGCGTCAGCTGCAGTACCAGTCCCTGCATCTGGCGTACCCTCCGTCCTGCGCTCGCGTACTCCGCGCCTGCCGCACCGAGCACATCAGCAACGTCACGATACTGGGACGGCGTTCGGCACGGGGTGAAGCCGGGCAGCTCGATCCAGTCCCGGGCCTCAGTGCATGTGGACGATGATCTCGGAATGGCCTAGTCGGATTACATCGCCGTCGGCGAGCTGCCACTCCTGAACCGGCGCGTTGTTGACGGTGGTGCCGTTGGTGGAGTTGAGGTCGGAGAGCAGCGCGACCTGGCCGTCCCAGCGGATTTCCAGGTGGCGACGCGATACACCGGTGTCCGGTAGCCGGAATTGGGCATCTTGCCCGCGACCCACGATGTTGGTGCCTTCGCGCAGTTGGTAAGTCCGACCGCTGCCGTCGTCGAGTTGCAGAGTAACCGTGGGCCTGGCGGGGGCGTAGCCGCCTTGACCGGAGTCGTCATACGCGCCGCCGGCCGCCGGCTGACCGTAGTCGTAGTCCGGGGACGCGTCGCCGTATCCACCCCCAGGAGGCGCCGACACCCCGCCGGCGGGAGGGACGTCGGCATAACCGCCGTAGCCGGCATAGTCTTGCGGTGGATATCCCGGTCGGCCCGGATAACCCTGGTCGTAGCCGCCGCCCCGGTACGGGTCGTACCCGGCACCGGGGTAACCCTGCTCGTAGCCAGCGCCCGGGTAGCCACGCTGGTCGTAGCCGCCCTCGTCGGGAGCGCCGGGTCCGCGGCCGTAGTCAGCGTAACCCTGGCCTGCGGGTTGTCCGTATTCACCGCCCCGCTGCTGGTAACCCTGGTCACGGCCCTGGTCGTAGCCCTGGTCATAAGTCTGGCCGTAACCCTCGTCATAGCCGGGCTCGTAATCCTGGCCACGGCCCTGGCCGTAACCCTGGTCATAGCCCCGGTCATAGCCCCGGTCATAGCCGTAGCCGACGGGGGGGCGCTGTTCGTAGGGCGGATAACCACCGCCTTGCTCCGGGTAGCCGCGACGGTCGGGGTAGCCGCCCGGGCCGGGTTGCCTGGGCGGGTAGCCGCGCTGGTCGGGGTAGCCGCCGGGGCCGGGTTGCCTGGGCGGGTAGCCGCGCTGGTCGGGGTAGCCGCCGGGGCCTGGTTGCCTGGGTGGGTAGCCGCGCTGGTCGGGGTAGCCGCCCGGCTCCGGCGGCGGGTAGGACGACCGCGGGTCCGGTTCACCACCACGCATGTCGTCTTCTGCGGGCCCGTAGCGATCATCGTAATAATCGTCGGCCGGCTGTCCCTGTCCCTGACTGCCGGGATAGCTCGAATTCTCCGTCATTGGTGGTACTCCTGGTTCTGCGGTCAACGCATGGTCTGATTGTGGGGGAGCGGAATCGCCGACTGGCGGGTGGGGCGCGACATCGGGCGCCACATCGGGGTCGACAGTGCCGCGGACACGGAACTGGCCGGTATGCAGGCTCGGCGACCGCTCGAACCGGACGACCACATCACCATACGTTTGCCACCCCTGTTCGCTGAGGTATCGGGCTACCTGCTGAGCAAAAGCGTCCGACCTGAGATTGGGGTCGGTACCCAGTTTCTCGTAGTCGTGTACACCGAGGGTAATGACGTAGGCGTTCGGAGCCAAAATGTGATTTCCCGGTAGCAGGCGAATGCCGTCGGTCGCCTCCCGGCGCACCATGGCGTGCACTTCCTCGGGCACGATCGAGCCACCGAAAATCCTGGCGAACACATCCTCGACAGAGGACTCAAGTTTGCGTTCGACGCGTCGAACGAGCCCCTTCTGGCTGCCCATGTCCAACGCCTGCCCTCTGGTTGTGCGGGCCACTGCCACGGGTGAGGACCTTCTCGTGTGCATCCCGCGCGTTGCAGCGCCTCTCTTCTCCCCCGCATGGTATCGGGCCAGCTCAGCCACCGGGGACGAACTCCGAAGAAACGCAGCCCGGACGCCGCAAGCGAGCCCGACGCGCGATGGCGCCAGTCGCCGCCGGGGACCGGCAGGGCTGGGGAACCGACTACTACACTGATAGGCTTCAGCGGTTGTCCTCGGGCGAGTGGCGGAATGGCAGACGCGCTGGCTTCAGGTGCCAGTGTCCTTCGGGACGTGGGGGTTCAAGTCCCCCTTCGCCCACGCGGTTCGGAAAACGGCGCTACCGTCGACTGTGCGCCTGCGGCATCGCATGTGCGCCTGCGGATTAGAGCGTGCATCCAAGGCACATCACGCCGGCGTGTCGTCGCCCTGGATGCACAGTCAACACGCCCGGTCGCCATTTCGGGCGCCATCGCGGGGTCAAGGCGTCACACGACGCGCGCCTTGTTGCGATCGATATCGGCGGCGCCCGGCGCAATCTGGATACGTGCTTGACGCCCTCGTGATCTAGTTGGGGTCCGGTGTATTTTTCAGCGGCGGTAGACCACCGAGGCCGACGTTGCCCGATTTCGAGCCGGGCCCCGGGCGAGGTTTGTAATCCCCAGGTGGATTGTGGCGTCGGTCTTCCGGGAGATATGAACGCACAGCGAGACGACCGCTCACATCCTCGGCAGACGGTCCACGGTGACACCGTCGGCGGAACGGGTCCCGCGGCAGCACCGGGACCGATCCCGAAACGACCGCGCCATTCGCGTCAGGCGGCTGAGCGGGGGTCGATCCGGCCGGCGGCCAGATGGAACACCGCCGCGGCAACCGGGACAGCGTGGTGCTCGCTCCGCTCGAGCAACGCGGCATTGTCGGCCAGCTGCCGGGAGTTGATCTCGCCGGTGGCGATCCGGCGCAGGATTTCGTGCGCCTGAGCGAGCTGCTGGCGTTTGCGATACTGACCGCCGGGAAGTTTGACCCCGGCCCAGACGCCGTACTCTTCCCCGTGCTCGACGGCGTATCCGGCGCAGCGGCGCTGCTGAGCCAACGGGCATTGGCGCAGGCACAGCAGCCGTGCCTCGGTCGCCGATGCCTCGTAGGCGCGCGCCTTGGCGGCACCGTCGCCGTCGTAGTCGTCGGCGTAGCCAAACCACAGTTCCGGGTTGATTGAACAGGGGTACCCCATCTCGCGGCCTCCTCGTCGAAAACGTAGAAGAAAGCGTATACACTTATCGGGAATCCTTGCAAGCCGACAGAGATTAAATCGTATATACCCGGTTGCGGTGACTGGTCTGTGTACTATCCGGATATGGCCGGAGGGCTGCGGTGAGTCGGGAGTCGGCCGGGGCGGCGATTCGGGCCCTGCGCGAATCACGCGACTGGTCGTTGGCCGACCTGGCAGCAGTCACCGGCGTCAGTGTCATGGGCCTGAGCTACCTCGAACGCGGTGCCCGCAGGCCGCATAAAAGTACAGTTCAAAAGGTCGAGAACGGTCTCGGTTTGCCGCCGGGAACCTATTCGCGGTTGGTCGTCGCCGGCGACGCGGAAGCCGAGCTGGCCCGCGTGCTCGCGGCCAAGCCGGCCGAGGCGATGCCCGCACGACCCGCCGGGGCGGTCGTCGTCGATCGGCACAGCGACACCGACGTGCTCGAGGGATACGCAGAAGCCCAGCTTGAGGCGCTCAACTCGGTGATTGCCCGGTTACCAGTGAAGACATCAAACGACTATGAGACATATATTCTCTCTGTGATCGGACAGTGTGTGAAGGCCGAGATGCTGGCCGCCAACTCCTGGCGCGTCGCCGTCACCGCCGGCTCGGACTCCGCGGACCGCCTCCTGGCCCATCTGCACGCCCTCGAGGCAACCCGCAGCACCTTGCTCGAACGTTTGCCGACGAGCCTAAGCGCGCGATTCGACCGCGCGTGTGCGCAGTCGTCGCTGCCTGAGGCGGTGATCGCCGCGCTCGTGGGCGTCAGCGCCGAGGAGTTGTGGGACATCCGAAATCGCGGTGTCGTCCCGCCGGTAGCGTTGCCGCGGGTGCGGGCCTTCGCCGACACGATCGGTCATGGGGCAGCGGACGACGGTGGGAGGGCACGCCGATGAGCAGCAGCGAACTGGAAGTACTGAGCCGGGCGTGTGACCTGTTCGCCGGCGCTGCCACCCCCGCCCCGATGAACGGGGCTTATTGCGCCGAAGCACCAGAACAAGCTACCGAGCCGAACACCGGCGGGGGACATGAACTCTACCGACTCGCGGTCGAGCGTAACCGACGCATCCGGCAATCGAGCACGGCAGTCGATGCCGCTGTTGAGGCGGTGACCGACCAGGCTCGGCACGACCATGCGCAGGCCCGCAGGCTGACCACAGGCGTCCTCGACGAAGCCCGCGCTGACACCGCAGTCCCGGATACCCCGATGGCGTACCGCGAGGCGCTTCGCCGCCGCGCAGCGCGATTGCGGGCGCAGCACGCCCATGTGCTTACGGCCCGGCGGCAGGCCCGGCGACACGCGGCGGCTTTGCGGGGCCTGCGGTACCCGACCCGGCGACGGCGCGGCGGAAGCGTAGCCGGGTTGCGGTTGCCGCCCCCCGACAGTCGGGCCGGTATCGCGGTCCGAGCGGCGTTGTCGCGGTTGGGCCGGCCGTATGTCTGGGGCGCGTCAGGCCCCGACCGATTCGATTGCTCAGGGTTGACGCAATGGTCGTACGCTCAGGCCGGACTCCACCTCGACCGCACCACCTACGAGCAGATTCACGACGGCATCGCGGTACCGCGTTCACAGGTTCGCCCGGGCGATCTTGTTTTCCCGCACGCCGGTCACGTGCAGATGGCGATCGGCAACAATCTGGTGGTCGAAGCGCCGCACGCCGGGGCCGCGGTCCAAATCAGTCCGCTGGGCACCAATGTGCAGATCCGGCGACCGCTGTGACAGCCGGTTGAGTTGTTGACCGCGGGGCGGCTGAGTACCTTGATGCCATGGCAGAACAGGCCAGCTCCTCGGTGGCCGCTGTCCGGGCCAGGCAGGCGGCTTTGCTGCACCGGCACGGCGAGCTGACTGACGCCGACCACGCGGTGGTCGCGGCGCTGCGGCACGCTTACGCGGCCACCGTCGAGGGAGTCAATCGCCTGGACGCGATTAGCGCGGAAATCGAAGCCGCTGTGCAGAATCAGGCCGCTCTGGCCGTCGATACCCCCATGGGGGCGCGGGCATTCCACAAGTTTCTTCTCGCCAAACAGCGAGAAATCATCAGCATCGTCACTGCCGCCCGCGAACTCGACCATGCCAACAAGGCCGCGCTTGAGTCGCTGCGCGGGCGATACAGCCCCGATGCGGGGTCGCGCTGAAAACCGGCGGCAAGGACATTACGGGGGTGCCGGTCGACGTGAATTGTCGGCGTCATCCCGCATGACTACTGTCGCCGGCATGTTGGCGCCCGGTCGCGTGTCTCGGCGATGACGACCATTGACGACGTGCTCGCCGCGATCAAGTGTGTCACGGCCCGCACCGGTGATCCGAGCGCGTGGCGCATCGGGCTCACCGACGACGACCTCGGTGCCGCCGTCACGTTGTTTGCGGCGAGCCCCCAACGGCGCGACGCACTGCTGGCCGCCATCCGGCGCTACCATCCCGATGTCTTCCAACCCGCGCCCGACCGTCCGGCGGGCAGTGCGGCGGACTCGATCCGCAGCGCGGAGGTTTCCCTGGCGCATCAAGCTTCGTTAACTGCCCACATTGACCTGCAGGTTATTGCCGCGATCCTGAACGCTCACCAAAGAACCGTCGGCGGCGCAGACGCGCTCGACCAGCTGCAACACGACGTCGAGACGGCGATACGGGCGCGAACCGATCTGGACACCCCCGCCGGGGCCCGCGATTTCCACCGCTACCTGATCGGCAAGCTCGGCGAAATACGCGCCGTGGTCGCCGGCGCCGACCTCGACGACACCTCGAAGGCGGCGCTGATGGCGGCCTTGGCCGCGCTGTACGCTTCGGCGAACGAGGCGGCGCCGGTCGAGCCCTCGCCGGCCGGGGCCGATCGGATTCCGGCGGTGCCCCCGCAGACCTTGATGGACCCTGGTCGCGAGGCAGAGTCGGTCGACGACCCGGGCGAGGTGGCCGACGGCCCGCCGGCGCAGCCTGCGCCGGCGCCGACCTCGCCGATGCCTGTGCTGCCCACCCTCGGGGGAGGCGGGGCACCGGGATCGACACCCAACTGGGGCAGCCCGGGCGGGTTGACGTTTCCGGGCCTTCCGGCGGCCAACGGAATGACACAGCCGCCGACGGCGCCGGACGACCCGGACTTGCGGTCCGAGCACCCGCAGGATCAACCGTCGGCGGCGCCCACCGACGACACCGGGGTCGACGACCAGGACCCGGTGCCGGGATCCGAACCGGCGACCGGTCCGACGACGTTCACCCTGCCCAACGGCGAGACGGTCACTGCCGCCAGTCCGGAACTGGCCGCGGTGATCAAGGCCGCCGTCGACGGAACACCGATCGCCGATGCGTTCCGCCAGCAGGGGATCAGCATCCCGGCACCGGGAACAGCGGTCGCCGACCCGATCGACGCGGCGCAGGTGCAGCCCGCAGATATCGGGATGTTCACCACCCGCCATGCGCTGGCGCTGGGAAACGGCGAAGCACTCGTCGACGGTCAGATACAGCCCATCTCGGTGGTGGCCGGGCCGACCTTTCTGGGTTGGCAACATCCTCCTGCGCCGGCCGGCGTCAGCGCACCGGCCAGGACCGGCCCACCGGCACCCACCAGACCGGCGGCCTTCGCCGTCGCAGCACAATAGAGGTATGGCCGGTGGCGCTCGCCGGCTCGTCAGAAGGAGACCGTGGATGGCAGATCGCATCCAGGTGGTGCCGGCGAACTTGCGGGCAGCCGCCGCGCACCACGAAGAGACCGCCGACTATCTGCGGGCCATCCCCTCGACACACGCGGCGATCGCGCAGAGCCTGGATTCGCTGGGGCCGGTGTTCGGCGAATTGCGGGCGGCCGGACTCGAACTGCTCGAGCAACGCCGTCAATGCTACGAACAGCTCGCCGACAGCCATGCGGAGATCGCGCACAACCTGACGACGTCGGCCAGCTTGTGGGAGCAGCACGAGGATGTGTCGGCCGACGAGTTCAAGCGCCTTTGACGACCGTCAATGACACCGGAGGCCGATCCCGCTTACGACACCGTTCACCCGAGCGGACACGTCCTTTTTCGCTCCTGTCGCGGTGGATCGATGCACAGCGTCGCGCTGAGCGAGGCGGCGATGGCCACCGACGCCGCAACTCTGGCGCAGGCCATCGTGCTGACTGCCGGCGTGTCCCACCTCAAGGCGCTGATGGCGATCCGCGGCGAGATCGTCGCAGCCGGCTACACCCCGTCCGCGGAGGTCCCCACCAGCGAGGATCTCGGCGCGGCGATCGAGAAATTGATGGCACACGACCTGCGCCCGCGGAGCCGCAGCAACCGAAGGCACGTTCCCGGACAGGGCGGCTAATCAAGCCAGGGCGCCACCCGGGCGGGATCGGGCGCGATATCGGTGGGCGGCTCGACAGGATTGACGCCGAACAACTCTCGAGCCCGGGTCAGCAGAACACGGACCTCGTCCACATGCTGTTGCAAGCCCACATCGGCCATGTCACCACGCTACGCAGACCGGCCAGTCCTGACAATTCAGCCGGCAAGCCTGGGCGGGCCCGAGCTCGACCCGGCCGGAGCGAGAGCCACCGAGGCCGCCAACCACCACTTCTGCTGCGTGCCGGGCCGTGCGAGCCCCTGAAACGAGGTGCCTCAGCTAAAAGTGAGCGCGAAGCGGTGGTTGGTGCCTCACGCATGG
>NZ_VYIK01000239.1 GCF_008709575.1 Mycobacterium sp. | reverse complement strand
GGTGAATCCCACGGTGCGGCAGGTGCTGGCCGCGGCCCGCGGTGAGCAAACGGCGGCTCCGTGGTGGAGCCGGTGGCGGCGGTAATCCCGCTGCATAGGTTTGTTACCACCGGTCGTCGGTGTGTGGCGGCTCGGTGACGAGGAGGTACACCGATGCTGCATCGGCCGCGAACTGTGGTGTTCGACGTTGTCGAAACGCTGATGTCGCTGGAGCCGCTGCGGTCCCGGTTCGCCGATGTCGGACTTGCTCCCACGCTGCTGGAGCGCTGGTTGGACCGGTTGCTGCGCGATGGCATGGCGTTGACCCTGGCCGGGAGCTATCATCCGTTCCCCGCGGTGGCGGCGGCAGCATTGCGCTCGTTGGCGCGGGGCGCGCTCGACGATGACGCGGTGGGTTATGTGCTGGCCGGTTTCGGCGCGCTCCCGGCTCACCCCGACGTCGAGCCCGCGCTGGGGATGCTGGCTCAGGCAGGGATTTCGCTGGTGTGCTTGAGCAATGGCACCGCCGAGGCCACCACCAATTTTCTCGCCCGCAACAACCTCGCAGGCTACGTCGACACGATCATCAGCGGGGCCGAGGTGTCCAGCTGGAAACCGAGTTGGCAGATCTACGACCACGCGGCGCGTATTGTCGCCAGTCCCGCCAGCAAGGTCGCCTTGATCGCCGTGCACGCGTTCGACTGCCACGGCGCCAAAAGTGCCGGGTGGGTCACCGGCTGGGCCAGTCGCCTGGAAGGCCACTACGCCGAGGTGTTCAGCCCTGCCGACATCGTTGGAGACGACCTGACCGAGGTCGCGACTGGGCTGCTCGCGTTACCCGCGTAGCGCGCTGCCGCGCAGCCA
>NZ_VYIK01000238.1 GCF_008709575.1 Mycobacterium sp. | reverse complement strand
CCGCAACCGGCACAACACACGACCTGCCGCGTGACGTTGACAGAGGATGTCTCATGTCACGGCGAAGGCCTATGTCTGTCGAGCCTTGGTCCGGGGTCAGCTCGACGGGTCCTTCCGGGGTAGGGGGAGCGGCACATGTGCACAGTCTGGTTCGGAACAGGAGAGACCCGTCTGCTCGGCCTGCGTCGGGCAAAGATCAAGGGTATAAGCCGATGGTGAAGGTGTGTCCTGCCAAGCTGCGATGGGCTTGCCGGTGAGAGTCCGGTCCGGGTAATGACCAAGCAGCCCGGTAGCTGGTGGCCGGCGGGAGGGGAGACCCTTTCGTCGAAGCGTCATGACAAAGCCGCTTTGGGCGGCGAGCAAGCAACCAGTCCGTACGATGAGGAACCTTGCAGCCTCGTAATGGTGACAATGTGGGAGCCGAGCCTCTTTTCACTGGGTGAAGGCCATGGACGGCGCGGAGATCTTGGAGATTGCAGCGCTTATGTACCCACCGGGGTAAGGAGGGCGGAATGGTTGCACAGTGCATCGCGGAACAGGAGAGATCCGTCTCGGCACCGGAGTGTCCCTAATGGGGTTGCGCTGCGCCACAGCGTGATTGCCGGTAAAGGTGAAGCCTATAAGCAGCTGGACTGTGAAGTGGCGGAGCGCCGAGCGGAAGTCGGAGCAGGTCATAGTAGTGATGAACGGCGGAACAACAGAACCCGTCGGAGCGAAGGGCCTGTAGCCGGGTGTGCGACACGATCGGAAGGGCTGCGGGCTTGCTGTGATGCCATTCACCCGTCCACCGTTGGTGGCCAGGTCCATGCCGAAACGATGTCGCTTGGGGCGTTCACCAACGCA
>NZ_VYIK01000237.1 GCF_008709575.1 Mycobacterium sp. | reverse complement strand
CCGTCGAGGCGGTCTTGCTTGAACGTGGCCTGGACGTGACCCGCCCGAGGTTGGTGGGCATCGACGGGTCCAAGGCGCTGCGCAAGGCGGTGGTTGACGTGCTCAACCATCCGGTCATCCAGCGCTGCCAAATTCATAAGGTTAGAAACGTCAAAGATCATCTGCCGCAACGCCTTCGGTCCACCGTGGGCCGGAAGATGACCGACGCTTACCACGCCGGATCGGCGCTGCAGGCCGAGGCCGCGCTGCTCGCGCTGGCCAAAGAGCTCGACCGTAGCCACCCGGGCGCGGCAGCGAGCCTGCGTGAGGGCCTCGATGAGACTCTCACGGTCCTGCGGTTGGGCGTGCCGCCCACCCTGGCCCGCACGCTGCGCTCAACGAACTGTATCGAGTCGATGATCTCGGTATGCCGTGAGCACGCCGGCAACGTCAAACGTTGGCGTGACGGGCAGATGGCGCTGCGCTGGTGTGCGGCCGGCATGGTTGAGGCCGGCAAACAGTTCCGCCGGGTCAACGGCCACCAGCACCTACCGGCACTGCGCGCCGCCCTTGAACGCGAGTGTGCCCAGCCTGTCGGACCCGTCGTGCACAATGATCAGGTGAGCGCCGCCTAATGCTCACCGGACCGCCACCGAAATTCCACGGCACTCGGGACAACTTCGACGAAAACGGGCAAAGCGCTCTATCACACTGCGCCGACCGGCTTTATTTTATCCTGGTGGAGCTGCCGGGAATCGAACCCGGGTCCTACGGCATTCCCTCAAGGCTTCTCCGTGCGCAGTCCGCTATGCCGTTACTCGGATCTCCCGGTCACGCGGACCAGCCGGGATGACGATCCCAGTCG
>NZ_VYIK01000236.1 GCF_008709575.1 Mycobacterium sp. | reverse complement strand
TAGCGCACCACACTGGCAGTGTGGGGGTCAGGGGTTCGAGTCCCCTTAGCTCCACCGACAGAACTGCTGGCTCACAGCCAATGGTTCATGTCTGTCACCGCTCGTCGCTGACCACTCCTCAGGCCGGGTGCGATAACGAACCCAACGGGTGCCGGTCCTGCGCCGCCTGCCGGGTTCCCACAGCCTCGACAGTGGCGGGGGCCATCGTTGAGCAACTCGCAGAACGCCACCGTGGCATCACCATCAACCGCGGCGTCAGTGATGCGAACACCACCAAGTTCAACATCCGCATGATCGTGTCGGCAACAACAGCGGCGGACGACGTCGTAAGGTCAGGCATAGGGCTGTTCGATAGGCAGTCGGATCGGCCTAAGCACCTGCATCTTCTGCCCACCGGGACCCGTTTCAGCTCACCGACACGGCCTCAGAGCATGGATATCCGCCACCCTCTAGGCGATCAAAGACGCGCGCTCCGAACGGAATAGTGGTGACAACTTCAGCTAGCAGCGTCAGTTTCCTCGGTATCTCGTTGCGTTCGTAGAACAGTTCGTCCATCTCACGACTTGAGGGCTCGCCTCCGTAATCACGGATGGGACAGTGCACGGTGACGATGATTGGCAGCCCGGAGTCGAATCGTTTCGAGGTCGCGCGTGTGTGGTCAGCGCTCCCGTGTGGCACACCGCAATTCACTTTGATTCGGTGGCTCCTGGTGGCCGGGGAACGGCGAACTCGACCTGATCATCCTCGTTGAGAATGATGTCGGGAGTACCATCTTGGAAAGCGACTGTAATTGCCCTGACAAACGGATGGTCTAAATCTTCCCTGAATCCTTCGTCACTAATCGCCTTG
>NZ_VYIK01000235.1 GCF_008709575.1 Mycobacterium sp. | reverse complement strand
ACGCGACCGCCATCGCCGGGCCCGGAGTTGTCGACAAAGCCGAGGCGCTGGCCAATGGGCTGACCGCGATCGCCCGGGGCTTCGGGGTCACCGACATCGTGCCGTCGGCCACGGGCTCGGCGACGGCCGCCACCGATCCCATCGCTGCTGCCCAGCAGACCGCTAACAGCAGCGCCGACGAGATACTCATGCAGGGCATCGCCGATTTGACCCACGCGAATCAGCTGTTGGAGCAAGCGCCGACAGCCTCGCTTGACCCCCGGCAACTGGCGCTTCTGACTAACACAGAAAAGCTCCTCACCAGCGGGCTGATCCCGTCCAATAACCAACTTGACCCAGCTGGCCTCCCTTCCACTGACCAAGCCGGCTTGACCGACCTGAGCCAAGGCGTACTCCACGGCGACCAGTCGCTGCTCGACGCCGTGCAAGGGTTTGTCTCAGCCGACCGGGCTGGCGACCTTACCGGCCCACCGATTCTGAATCCAGCCGACCTGTCGCTACTCGCGGCTACTTTCGACGCGGTCGGCGCGGACTACCACATGCTCGGCGCTGAATTCGGTGCCGCGTTCTTCACTGTTATCGGCGTTCCGGACATTTTCTTGCCTTGACCCCTTGACACATTCCTGTGGCCGGAAGCTCAACAATTAGAGGCGCAAGCACTTCGACACCAACCATCCGGTGCCGGCTCCTGCCGCCTAGCGACCGTGACATTGGCGTCACGCTCGCCGCCCGTCGTGACGCTGGCGTCACGCTCGCCGCGTCGGCGGTGTCGAGGCGCTTGGGCGCCCCGACCGGGTAGCCGTGGGCATCCCGGCGGCGCAGCGCCAGACGCACGGCGTTGAGATCTACAC
>NZ_VYIK01000234.1 GCF_008709575.1 Mycobacterium sp. | reverse complement strand
CGAGGATGTCGCGGAAACCCTGGCCCTCCTCGCCGACGCGGTCCTCGACGGGAACCTCGAGGCCGTCGATGAACAACTCGTTGGAGGAGACCGCGTTTCGGCCCATCTTGGGGATCGGGCGAATGTCGACCTTGCTACGGTCCAGGTCGGTCAAAAAGAGGGTGAGGCCCTCCGTCTTGCGGGCAACGTCTTCGAACTTCGTGGTGCGGGTCAGCAGCAGGACCTTTTCCGATTCCAGCGCCTTGGAGATCCAGACCTTGCGGCCGTTGACGACGTAATGATCGCCGTCGCGCCGGGCGAAGGTGGTGATCTTCGTGGTGTCCAGGCCCGCGCCCGGCTCGGTGACACCAAAACACACATGCAGCTCACCAGTGACAATGCGGGGCAGCGTTCGGGCCTTAAGCTCCTCGGACCCGTGGACGATCACCGGATGCATGCCAAAAATCGACATATGCATTGAGCTGGCGGCGTTCATCCCGCCGCCGCTGGCCGCGACTTCCTCCAGCAGGATCGAGGCCTCCGTGATGCCGAACCCGTGGCCCCCGTATTCCTCCGGCGTTGTGATGCCGAGCCAGCCGCCCTCGGCGAACGCGTCATAGAACTCTGTTGGGAACTCGTGCCGTTGATCCTTGCTCAGCCAGTAGTGGTCGTCGAACTTGGCTGCCAGTTCAGCGACCGCAGCGCGGATCGTCTGCTGATCATCGCTCAACTGGAATTCCACAACTCTCTCCGCTCGACGACTGTTGAGAATCGATCTAAGCGGTAATCATACTAATGGACAGACCAAAAAGGAAGGGTGCGACGTGCCTCACGTACTTTGAGCGCGTGGCCGGTGGTGGTGCCTCAGCTAGT
>NZ_VYIK01000233.1 GCF_008709575.1 Mycobacterium sp. | reverse complement strand
CGAGGAACGTCAAACGGGTTTCCGCGGATGGTTCATCCAGGGCCACGTCGAGCAACCGCAAATCGTCCAGCAGGCACTGACCAGACGGCGGCACCGTTCGACGCCGGTGATGTCGGTGCTGCATGGTCGATCCCGCATCGCGGTTAGCCTCGATTCTCGGGAGGGGTAGGGGGTTGGTGACCCGCACTGGCCTGGGGCCGTGATGGGCCGCGGTTCTGCTGGTAGATGGCTTGCTTGGGTAGCAGTTCACCAACTAACCTCAATGAGTTTACCAGAACCAACCTGTTTTATCTGGGTAGCTATACTTCGCAGTCGGTAGACCGCTGACCCTGGATCACATGTATGTAATTCATTAGCGGACAGGAACATGCTCCGCGTGGCACACAGCCCGGGTACGGATATAGCTCTAACATATGTGCATGTTGTTCAAGGAAACCAGTTGAGGCCCGGGGCGGAGTACTTCACCCAACCCGGCGGTGCAGGCCAGCGCCGCTACGAGGCGCTGCGCGCCTACTTCGTCGAGGACGCCACGGCCCCTGAGATCGCCGACCGGTTCGGCTATTCCACCGCCTCGGTGCATCAGATGGCCACCCTGCTGCGCACCGGCAAGCTCGCACCGTTCGTCGAGGCCAAACCCGGCCCGAAGGGCCCACGCAAGGCCACCGCCGCGGTGCGGGAAAAGGTGCTGGCGTTGCGTGCAGGCGGGCGCAGTGTCGGCGAGATCGCCGCCGTGCTGGCCGAGCAGGGCACGCCGATCTCGGCGCAGACGGTGTGGAGCATCTTGGATGAGGCCGGGCTGCCCCGGTTGGCCCGGCGCGACGACACCCGCCGCGGCAGCCCCGCGAAACTGGA
>NZ_VYIK01000232.1 GCF_008709575.1 Mycobacterium sp. | reverse complement strand
CATGCGTGAGGCACCAACCACCGCTTCGCGCTCACTTTTAGCTGAGGCACCTCGCCGTGAGCGGCGCCCTCGGGCGGGAAAGGCGGCAGGTGCGCTGGCGATGATCGAACCCGATCGCGGCCACGATTTCGGGGCCGACTGGGTCGACGTGTCGATCGAGCCGTGGCACGTCGAGCAGTTCCAGACCCAGGGCGTACGTGTGTACGAGGTGACCATTCCACCGGGCGGCCGGACCACATTTCACCGCCACACCCGCGACACCACCTACGTCGTCATCGCCGGCGGCCGAGTGCGGTCGCAAGAACTCCGCCCGCGGCGCGCCGGGCTGGTGCACCGATGGGGGATGGTGGCAGCCGGGCTGGGTCGGCGCTGGGAGCGGCTACCGACCGGTGTTGTGGTCCTGCGCGCACACCGCAGGCGGCCACTGATCCACCAGGTGACCGCTCACCCGGCCAATACCGGCGACGTCAGGTTGATCGGTGTGGAGCTGCCGAGCGAGCACCGCTGCTCCGCCGTCTTGTCAGAGAGCGCCACTGTGCGCCGCGAGCACCCCGGGGCGCCGTGGCCGGTATATCGAGTGCGCGTCGACCCCGGCGGCGAGACCGGCGTGGCTCTGCCCGCCGGCGGCGTCCTGGTGGTCGTCGACGGAACCGCGTCGCTCACCCTGCCCAGTCACCTTGTCACGTCCGGGCAGGCGCGGTGGCTGGGCTCGGGCACCGTGTCGATTCGAGCTCACCCGGGTCGTGACCTGGATGCGGTGGTGGTTCCCGCGTGATGGGTCTCCCGGTAGTCGCGCGGCCCGCGTCTTAGCGGGTGAGCAACCAGGTGACGATCACCAGCACCACCAGCGCGAC
>NZ_VYIK01000231.1:634-856 GCF_008709575.1 Mycobacterium sp. | reverse complement strand
CCGGATCCGTCTCGCCGATGAGCCTGCCGTAAAGCGCAACTCTGCCGGCGAGCTCGAGGGGAGCGCCGTTGAGGACAAGCAGGTCGATATCTGCGGGCAGCAGAACGTCGAAGGCCTTCGGTGGATGTCCACCGAAGTACGCGGCGATGTCGATGTCGGAAGTTGGCCGTGCGGTGTTGGTGGCTCGGCTGCCGTGCAGATAGGCAAATACGGCGACCGAAG
>NZ_VYIK01000231.1:0-492 GCF_008709575.1 Mycobacterium sp. | reverse complement strand
GCCGCACATGGTGCTTCTGTTGCAACCAGTGAGTGGCGGTGAAGTCGCTGAGCGGTCGTCAACCAGCAAAGGTGCCCGTATTGATGACATCCACTCCGCGGCGTATCGCTGCGACCCCAGAACCTCCGCCCGAGCTCGTCTGGTATCGGCGCCCTCATCAACCCATGTGCGATAGCCAGAGCGAGCCGGGTCAGGTAGCCAGCGCTGGTTCTGTTCGGCGGGTCTGGTCGAACAGGGTTCCTACTCGTCGACATTGCCCTGCGCGACAAGCTTGAGCGCTGATGTCAGAACCGCCTTGGCATTGTCGGTGAGCCGCTTGAGGCCGAGCAGGTCGAGGACGCTCCGGAAGAGCTGCTCTTGCGAGAGACTTGGGTCCTTAGCGGATAACTCGGCCAGATGGTGTGCCAGCTCTGCCGGCGGGACGAGTTCGAGTGTCCGCGGACCCAACTGGCGCGGGACGACTTCTGGTCCGTCCGGGAGTCGGTATGTCTT
>NZ_VYIK01000230.1:393-864 GCF_008709575.1 Mycobacterium sp. | reverse complement strand
CCGATGATCACCGCCTGCTCGCACACGTGATGCCGGGACGCCCCGGCGAAGCCGCCGGCATCGGCCAGGTGCGGCAGCCGCCGCGGGGAACACCACCTGCCATCGCCGTCAAGCACCGCGCCGACGAGGGGCGCCTGGGGCGCCGGGTTGGGCGCCGGCTGCTTCCGCTGCTGCTGGTGCTCTACGTGGTGGCGTTTTTAGACCGGGTCAACATCGCCACCGCCGCGTTGAGGATGAACGCCGACCGGAACCTGTCGGCGAGCACCAACGGGTTGGTGTCGGGCAGCTTTTTTCTGGGTTACGTGGCGTTTCAGGTGCCCGCCAATTGGGTGTTTCACCGGGTGGGGATCCGGCGGTGGCTGGCGGTGCTGTTGACCGGGTGGGGACTGTTCGCCGCCGCTCCGGCGTTCGTCGATGACGCCGCCGGGCTGATCATCACCCGGATCGGGCTGGGAGTGGCCGAGGCCGGGT
>NZ_VYIK01000230.1:0-217 GCF_008709575.1 Mycobacterium sp. | reverse complement strand
CGAAGGCCTGCCCGCGGCGGTGCTGGCGCTGGGGGCGTTGCGCGGCCTGACCGACAGCCCCGAACACGCCGACTGGCTCACCGCCGCCGAGAAGACCACCCTGGCACGCCACCTGGTGGCTGACAGCGCGGGCTCCGGCGCGTCGTTCGCCGCCGCGCTGACCGATCGGCGGATGTATCCGCTGGCCGCGATCAACGCCGGCCTGTACTTCGCCCAG
>NZ_VYIK01000022.1 GCF_008709575.1 Mycobacterium sp. | reverse complement strand
GTCCGCCTGAAAAGCGGAAGGTCGGCGGTTCGATCCCGCCCCTGGCCACCACGTTCTAGCTATCCCCGGCGTCAATGTCATTGGCTGCTATTTCGCGTGCTCGTAGGGAGAGAAGCTCTCCCAACCCTTTCCTCTGCTCCACAGCAACACCCTGCGAGAGAACGCCGGCGCCAGCCAAACGTGCGTGACGTAATCCGGAACGGGCGGCGGCTCGGGCGGGAGCGACTCTTCTTCGAACATCAGTTCCGCGGCAACGCTGAATGGCAAGGCGCTGTCGTGAAGCGCAATGAACAGGTGGCGTTCGTCAGCGTCAACCTCGGCGAGTTTGCGGAAATGCCGGGAAATATGCGGGCTTTTGAAGGCTTTACCGAGCTCAGCGGCAAAGCCCGACATCGAGTGGTCAATGACACCGCCGCCTGACGCCGACACGACCGTTGCGCCCGGGTTTGGCATGTCCTTCGCAAGGAGTTCCGGGTGACCCCACAGGGTGGATTTCGACCGAACTAACCACTGCAAGTCCGGATCCGCTGATGGGTCCCAACCTATCCGTCGGGGGTCTGGTTCGCCGGCCGCTTCACAGAGCAGGATGATTTTCTCGTAGGTCGCTTTGAGTCTTCGGAGGTCTTCGACGGAACCAACGTCGATTCTCCAAAACCACTTACCGGGAAGTGGCCATCTGTGGTTTTCGCGGGCAAGCAAACTCGCGGTGTGCAGCGCATCCTTGGCCGCCAAGTTAGTCACCTCGAACGCCGCCTTACGACCGTCGCGAAGTGTCAGCATCGCATCCACGGCACCCTGGCGGCCGCCACCATCCCACGCTTCGGCCACTGCCCCGAGGGCTCGCTCAGCGATCAGGCAGGCTTCCCGCTCTTGCCTTCCCAAACTCTGCAACCCACTCCGAGGGCGGCCCGCCCTGCGCTCCCATTCCTCCTTGAACTTGCGCACTGCGGCGGCGTCCCACACCGCACCGCCGCGTAACTCGGCGAGCGGCGCCGGGAACGCAGGGTTCTGGCGTAACTGGTGTACGCGTTGCCGGCGGACACCGAGCTCGTCGGCGATCTCCGCGGCGCTCATCAGCTCAGGCATCGTTGGCGCCTCGGCGCGACGTGCGTGCTCAAGCTCGGTGACGACCTCAAGGCCGACCGGCGCCCCGGACTGGACTACATGGGCAACCTCGTTGATCGTCTTATTGATCGCATCGACCATGGTCAGATCGCCGTGCGCGTACACCGTGACATCAACGACGCCGCGGCCCGGGATCCGCGCAACCGATGCGTTGAAGCTTTCCAACCTCGACTCCCACTCATCCATCGTCTCCATGGAAGGGTCGACGTCGAACGTGAACGTGATGACCCAATCGCTGGTGATCGTCACTTCGCGTCTCCCTTCTTGCGTTGCGCGCGTTGTTCCTTCTTGCTTGGCGCTGGCCACGGTAGCCCCGGCTTCTTCAGTGCCACCACGAGGTCTCGCTGCCGCCGGTACGGGTTGCTAGGTGTGGCGGGGTAGCTCGTGATGTAGACGCGCTGAGGGTCGTAGAACCGCGTATAGCCCTTCGAGTCGTCAACAACCGTCCATCCCTGCGACCGTGCCCAGTTCGCGATGTCCGCGATGTCACTGTTCATGATCCTCATTTCTCTTGCGGTTAGTCAAGAGTAATAAAAAACACGAACCATCGTCAATGGTTTGTAGCGCTGGAACACTGGGGTGCCGAGCCAACCGATGGACACGAACTGCCCGCCCCCGTTCCACAGTCGGATGCCCGCGAGCGGCTGGCGTGGACTGTGATGCAGGCCGGCGTTGTCATGACCGGAAGAGCCCGGGCTTGACAGAATGCCGTCATGGCACGCACCTACCGGCTCGGTCCGGCGCGACGCGCGGTCAACAGCATCATGACGGTCTTGCTCAAGGCCGGCGTCGGCCCCAGGTCGACGTATCTGATGACCACGCGGGGACGTCGCAGCGGGCGGCTCCGCACCACCCCAGTGACGCTGGTCGAACACGGCACAGACCGCTGGCTGGTCGCGCCCTACGGCACTGTGTCGTGGGTGCATAACGTGCGCGCCAATCCGACGGTTGAACTGCGCCGGGGACGTCAACGGAGGCGGCTTCGCGCCGAGGAGGTCGCTGCTGCTATCGCCGGACCGGTGCTGCACCGTTACGTTCGCGCAGTCGCCGTCACCCGGCCCTACTTCGACGCCGGTCCCGACGACCCGGACACGGCATTCGTCGATGAAGCGGCCAAACATCCGGTGTTCCGGTTGAGCGAAGCACGCGGGGCGCCCTGACGGCGGTGACCCGGAAACTCTTGCGGCGGCGCCCCTTAGGCGATCGCGTAGTCCTCCAACGGGAACCGTGAGCCGTCCCGTACCGCGTTGCGCACCGAGGTGGGCCGCAACAGAGTCGCCTCGCCGCTGTGGTTGAAGTAGTACGACCGCGACGTGGCGCAGTCGCCGGCGTAGAACACCGAGCCGCCCAGGTGCCGGGTCATCCTATCCAGGAAACGGGCATTGGCCTCTTCGGTAACCTCGAAAGTGGTTGCACCCCTGCGTTTGACCTCGCCGAAGAGCCGGTCCATGTGGCGCATCTGGTATTCCATGGTGTTGAAGAACGACAGCCCGCAAAAGGCGTACGGGCTGGCCAGGCTCAGGTAGTTGGGGAAGTACGGGATGGACACCCCCTGGTAGGCCTGGAACCTGTTCTCCCGCCACCATTTTCCAAGGTTGCGTCCCTGTCGACCGATCACTTCGATAGCGGGGAAGTTGGCGTCCCACAAGTCGAAGCCGGTGGCCAGCACCAAGGTGTCGATGACGGTCTTGTGGCCGTCGTTGGTGACAATGCCATCGGGCTCGATGTGATCGATGCCGTTGGTTTCCAGGTGCACATGCGGTTTGGTGAAGCTGCGGTAGTAGTCGTTCGACCAACTCGGCCGTTTGCAACCTATGTCGTAGTCGGGGGTCAGCTTGCGCCGTAGTTCTTTGTCACGAACCTGCACAAACCGGTGGATTTTGCACAGATCCATCGCGGCGACGGACAGCCGCCGAAAGGCGCGGTAGTTCAGCACGCCGGTAAAGGTCATGAACTCCAGCAGATTGTCGGTGACCCACCGCAGTGCCCGCTGGGTCAGCGGCACCCGGGCGAAGAGTCGCTGCACGGCCGGGGAGATCCGGAAGTCCAGTTTGGGAGCGACCCAAATCGCGGTGCGCTGATAGACCGTCAGATCGGCGACGGTCTTGGCCAGCTCGGGGATGAGTTGGATCGCGGTGGCTCCGGTCCCGATCAAGCCGACCCGACGGCCCTCGAAGGCGTAGCTGTCGTCCCACGCCGTGGTGTGGATCACCTTGCCGTCGAAGCTGCCGATGCCGGGGATGTCCGGGGTGTGCGGTTGCGAGAGGAAGCCGGTCGCGGTGATCAGAAAGCGCGTGGCCAGCGTTTGGCCCCCGGCCAGGGCTACCCGCCACTGTTGTGCGTCCTCGTCCCAGCGGGCGCCTTCCACGGTCGTGTTAAAGCGCATGTAGCGGCGTACGTCGTACTTGTCGGCGACGTGCTCGGCGTACTGCTTGAGCTCGGGGCCGGTGGCAAACAAGCGTGACCAGTTCGGGTTGGGCTCGAACCAGTAGGAGTAGGTGGTCGACGGGATGTCGACGGCCAGGCCGGGGTAGCGGTTGACGTGCCAGGTTCCGCCCAGATCGGCCTCGCGATCCAGGATGACGAAATTCTCGTAGCCGAGTCGCTTGAGCTGGATCGCCGCGCCGATACCGCCGAAGCCGGCCCCCACGATGACGACGTCGTATTGCTCGGCAGTCATTAGACCGTCCCGTACTCCAGAGTAAGTCGTTGGTGGGCTTGTCGCCGATCATAGCGGCGGCGAGCCCCGGCCTTGCGCATCACGGGCCCGGACCCTGCGTCTTACCCTCGGAGCTCTTGCTCTTCGACTTCTTCGGCTTGCGGTCCGCGACGCGGGCTTTTAGATAGGAGTTGGCAGCCAGCAGGGCGGCATTGTCGTCTTGGAGGTCGAGGATGCGGGCGATGCCGGCCAGGTTGACACCGGCGGCCACCAGTTCACTGATACGCCGCAGGCGGGTCAGGTCGTCGGCGCTATAGCGACGGGTTCCACCGTCACTGCGGGCCGGCCGGAGCAGGCCATGGCGCTCGTAGAGGCGCAGCGACTGTACCGGGATGCCGGACAGTTCGGCGGCCACGGAAATCCCGTACACCCCCTGGCCGGGCGAAGGCGCACCCACGTTGTCGGGTCGATCGGTCATCATCCTTGCCTCGCACTAAAGAAATCCTACTTATCAATCTTGCGTTCTCTTAATCCGTATGATATATCAAATCTGTCCTATATGACACAGATTATAGGCAACTTCTGGTAGAGGATTGGAGAGTCAAAGGTGACCACCATGCTGATGCGCACCGACCCGTTCCGCGAACTGGACCGCCTCACGCAGCAAGTGCCGGGCACCGCGGCCCGCCCAGCGGCGATGCCGATGGATGCCTGGCGCCACGGTGATGAGTTCGTTGTCGAGTTCGATCTTCCGGGCATCAAGGAAGACGCCCTGGACCTCGACATCGAACGCAATGTGGTGACCGTGCGCGCTGAGCGTCCCGCGGTAGACCCGGATCGGGAGATGCTGGCCGCCGAGCGCCCGCGTGGGGTGTTCAGCCGGCAACTGGTCCTCGGCGAGAACCTCGACACCGACAACATCGAGGCGTCCTACCACGACGGAGTTCTGCGGCTGCGTATCCCGGTCGCCGAACGGGCCAAGCCGCGCAAGATCGCCATCGGCCGCGGCAACGGGCACAGCGCCCGCGATGACAAGCCCGCCGAGCGGGGACTGGTCGACGCCTGACTGAACCGGCGACTCACCGCAGCAACCGCAACGCGGCGTCGACCGCCAACGCAGGCACCTCGAGGGTCTTCGAGTCCAGGGGGTGTCGCGCGCCGGTGATCTCGACGATCTCCGTTGTCGCGGGGATCAGCGCCGCGGCGGTACGCAACTCATCGATGGTGCCGAACGGGTCGGACGTGCCGTGGATGAACACCGTCGGCACCGCGATGTCCGGCAGATGCTCGGTGCGGGCGCGTTCCGGCTTACCGGGTGGATGCAGCGGGTAGGAGAACAACATCAACACGTTCACCGGCACCGTGTCCGAGTCGGCCAGCACCAGTGAGGTCTGCCGACCTCCGTAGGAATGGCCACCGGCGACGAGCGGACCGTCGGCAAGGCCACGGCAGAGCGTGATCGCTGCCACGATGCCGGCACGATCTGTCGCGGCGGAGCCCGACGGCGGGCCGGTGGGCCGTCGTCGCCGATACGGCAGGTTGTAGCGCACTGCCAGCCAGCCGCGCCGTGCCCACTCGTCACAAACCCGTTGCAGCAAGGGCGATTCTCGGCTGCCGCCGGCGCCGTGGGTCAATACCGCCACGCCGGCGGGGATTCCGGCCGGTTTGTGCGCGACGCCGCCGATCTGATCGAGACTCATAGCGCCTGGGTTAGCCGGAACAACGGGGACACCGGGCCGTGCCCGTGGCCGAGCGGATAGGAGGCACGCAGGCATTCGGTCACCCAACCCTTGGCGAACGCGACCGCGTCCGGCACCGGGTAGCCATGCGCCAGAGCGCAAGCCGTCGCGGCGGCCAATGTGTCACCGGCACCGTGGTCGTGACTGGTGTCTACCCGCACCGACGTGAACTCGTGAAAATCTTTGCCGTCGTAGAGCACATCGGTGCTGTGGTTCGCGTCGCGCAGATGCCCGCCCTTGACCAGCGCCCATTGCGGCCCCAGTGCGTGCAGGGCGCGGGCGGCTTCGGCCTGTGATTTCGAGTCGGTGACCTCGATGTCAACCAGCAGTCGTACCTCGTGCAGATTGGGTGTGACCAGCGTCGCGAGCGGAAACAGCTCATGGCGAAGCGAATCCAGTGCGCTGGGATGCAGCAGCGGATCACCGTGCATCGACGCGCACACCGGGTCGACCACGAGTGGTGCGTCAGAGCCGTGGGCCCGCCAGGCGTCGGCGACGGCGACGATGATCTCGGCGGATGGCAGCATGCCGGTCTTGGCCGCCTGCAGCCCGATGTCACGGCACACCGCCTCGATCTGGGCGGCGATCACCTCGCCGGGGACCTGGTGAAAACCCTGCACACCCAGCGAATTCTGCACGGTCACCGCGGTCACCGCGCACAGCGTATGCAGGCCCAGCAGGCTGCAGGTGCGGATGTCGGCCTGGATACCGGCGCCGCCGCCGGAGTCCGAGCCGGCGATGGCCAGCACCCGCAGCGGTGTCGTCCCTGCCGGTGCCAGCGGCAGGAAGTTCACTGGGTCAAAGGCAGATACACCCGATTGCCATGCTCGGCGAACTCGCGTGATTTTTCCGCCATTCCTCTTTGCAGGACCGCTTCGATGGCTTCCTCGCTGTCCAGGCCGTGCTCGGTCGCATAGTCGCGGACATCCTGAGTGATGCGCATCGAGCAGAACTTGGGCCCACACATCGAGCAGAAGTGCGCGGTCTTGGCCGGTTCGGCCGGCAGCGTCTCGTCGTGAAATTCGCGCGCGGTGTCGGGATCGAGCGACAACGCGAACTGGTCGTGCCAGCGGAACTCGAACCGCGCCCTGCTCAAGGCGTCGTCGCGTTCGGAAGCCCGCGGGTGGCCTTTGGCCAGATCGGCTGCGTGCGCCGCGATTTTGTAAGCGATCACTCCGTCCTTGACGTCTTTGCGGTCCGGCAAGCCCAGATGCTCCTTGGGGGTCACGTAGCACAGCATCGCGGTGCCGGCCTGCGCGATGATCGCCGCCCCGATCGCCGAGGTGATGTGGTCATAGGCCGGAGCGATGTCGGTGGCCAGCGGACCCAGCGTGTAGAACGGCGCTTCCTCGCACAGCTCCTCTTCCAACCGGACGTTTTCGACGATCTTGTGCATCGGGATGTGCCCTGGACCTTCGATCATCACTTGTGCGCCATGGGCTTTCGCGATTTTGGTCAGCTCGCCCAGGGTGCGCAGCTCGGCGAATTGCGCGGCGTCGTTGGCGTCGGCGATCGATCCGGGGCGCAGACCGTCGCCGAGTGAGAACGTCACATCGTAGCGGGCGAAAATGTCGGCCAGTTCCTCGAAGTTGGTGTAGAGGAACGACTCCTGATGATGCGCCAGGCACCAGGCGGCCATGATGGAACCTCCGCGGGACACGATGCCGGTGACCCGCTTGGCGGTCAGCGGCACGTACCGCAGCAGCACCCCGGCGTGCACGGTCATGTAGTCGACACCTTGCTCGCATTGTTCGATCACGGTGTCGCGGTAGATCGGCCAGGTCAGTTTGGTCGGATCGCCCTTGACCTTCTCCAGCGCCTGATAGATCGGCACGGTGCCGACCGGCACCGGCGAGTTGCGCAGAATCCACTCCCGGGTCTCGTGGATGTCGCGGCCGGTGGACAGATCCATGATCGTGTCGGCCCCCCAGCGGGTGGCCCACACCATCTTGTCGACCTCTTCGGCGATCGAGCTGGTCACCGCCGAGTTGCCGATGTTGGCGTTGATTTTGACCGCAAACGCTTTGCCGATGATCATCGGCTCGCTTTCGGGGTGGTTGTGGTTGGCCGGGATCACCGCGCGGCCGCGGGCGACTTCGTCACGCACCAGTTCGGCCGGCACGTCCTCGCGCGCGGCGATGAACGCCATCTCGGCGGTGATCTCCCCGGCTCGGGCTCGCTGCAGCTGGGTGCCGCGGTCGCGCACCACCCCCGGGCGGTGCGCCAACCCGCGGTGGAGGTCGATCGTGGCGTCGGGGTCGGTGTAGGGACCGGACGTGTCGTAGAGGTCGAAGTGCTCGCCGTTGGACAGGTGCACCCGCCGAAACGGCACCCGCGCTCCGGGAACGGCGTCGAGATCACGGTAGATTTTGCTGCTGCCCGCGATGGGGCCGGTGGTCACGGATGGTCCGACAGTTCCGGAAAACACGCTGGTCATATGTCATCTCCCTACGCCGGCATTACCCGGTCAGGTTCGTACGGTCGACGGCCCCGAGCCGTCCTCTCAGCACACTCGGTGTGCGCTCCCGCGGTTTTTCTGTGGGCGCCGGCGGTGACCGGCGCGTCCTTCCACGCTAGCGCAGCGCACCGGCATGCGCCGACCCGCATCAGACCTCTTCGATAGCTTCGCCGAGCTCCTCGAGGATCCGGTTGTGATGGTTGCTGGCCAGAAGGTGCCCGGCCGCGATGACCAGCGCCACCGGCCAGTCGATCAGCTCGAAGGCCGCCAGTGCCGCTAAGCCGCCGTAATAGGCCAACTCCTCCGGACGCGGCACTTCCAGTCGCCCGATGATCGGCACGTTCACGAAGAAGCTCTCGCCTGCGCGGATGTGTTCGACGGCCGCGCGCTGGGACGTGCTGCGGCGCGACTTACTTTCCACCATTGTTTTGCCTTTCCTTAATGTGGACTTTGCCGCCCGGCCGGGTTCGTCGGTCACTGTCAGGACTATGTCGACGACCGACCGCTTCGCCGACCTGCTGGCTGCCGAGCTTGCTTCCTTGCTGACCATTCCGCTAACCGAGTTATATGCGGTGCTTTGGCGGGCGGGAGTGGTGCAGGTTGGATCGAGCGGTCGATCTGTGGCATCGGCGTCCGCTGATCCGACAGCAGGCGGGTCCCCACGGCCACGGCGACAGTCGCCACCCCTGCCGATGCCAGCCCCTGCGCCCAGGCCAGTGGCCCCAGCGGAGTACAGCCAAGCAGCTGGCTGACGCCCGGGATGCTGATCAGCGTCCCCATCGCCGCCAGAGAGCCCAGCGCGGTGCCGACGACCAACGGGGCGTGTGAGTCCAGCAGCGTCTGCCCGAGCTGGGCGGTCACCAGCGCGACCAGCGCCACCGTGGACGCGCGCTGGGGACGACCGGTGAAGCCGGCCATGGTCCAGGCCGCGGTCGCGGCGGCCGCGGTCGTCGTGCCACGGATCGCCACCGCACGCCACAGCGCGCGCTGGTCGGGCCCGCGTCCGTCGCGGTCACTCGAACCGGTCGTTGGGCTCACGGCCAGCGCAGCGGCCGGCAGCGCATCGGTGAGCATGTTCACCAGCAGCAGCTGGCGGGTGTTGAGCGGCGAGCTCCCGGTGATCGCGCTGCCGATGACGGCGAAGCCGACCTCGCCGGCATTGCCGCCGAGCAGCACCGATACCGCTGCCTGAACCCGTCGCCAGAGTTCACGGCCTTCGTCGATGGCAGCCAGCAGCGCTTCGATGCGGCCGTCGACCAGCACTACGTCGGCGGCGGTGCGGGCCGGGTCGCTGCTGCGGGCGACGACCGCCAGACCGACGGTGGCGGCCCGGATGGCGGCTGCATCGTTGGAGCCGTCGCCGACCATCGCACACACCCGCCCGGTGCGTTCGAGTGTTTGGACGATCGCGACTTTGTTCTCCGGGGACATCCGCGCGAAGATCACCCGCTCGGCCACGGCGCGCTCTTGATCCTTGCGCGACATGGCATCCCACTCAGCGCCGCTGATGACCCGGTCAGGGGTCACCGGCATGCCCAGCTCGGCGGCGATCGCGGTGGCGGTGATCGGGTGATCACCGGTGATCAGCCGGATGTCGACGTCGCGGCGGCGCAGGTTCGCCAGCAGCTCCGGCGCTTCGGCGCGGGCGGTGTCGGCCAGGCCCAGCAATCCCGCCAACGACAACCCGTCGTCGCACATGGTCTCGATGGCGTCTTCGTCGTCCTGCACGCGCCGGGCGTGTTCGGGAGTCAGCCGGCGTCGTGCGACGGCGATCACCCGCAATCCTTCGGCCGCCAGTTGTCGCACGGTGTGTTGCAGGCCGGCGTCGGCGTCGTGGCAGGCAGCCAGCACCACTTCGGGCGCACCTTTGACGGTCAGCTCGTCGCCGGACACCGAGGCCGAAAACGATCGACCGGACCGGAACGGCAGATGCGCGTCGGGTTCGGTGGCCGGCGCCGAGCCGGACACGGCACCGTTGGACAGCGCCGCCTCGATGATGGCGCGGTCGGTGGCATGCGCCTGGGTTCCGCCGTTGGCGACCGGTGCGGCATGCGCCGCGTAACGCAACACGTCTTCGGGGGAGTATCCGGGGGCGGGATGCACGCGTACGACCCTCAGGCGGTTCTCCGACAGTGTCCCGGTCTTGTCGAAGCAGACCACGTCCACCCGGCCGAGCGCCTCCACCGAGCGCGGGATGCGCACCAGCGCCCCGAAATTCGTCAAGCGCCGTGCTGACGCCGCCTGGGCGAGGGTCGCGACCAGCGGCATCCCCTCCGGCACCGCCGCCACGCTGACGGCGATGCCGCTGGCCACGGCCTGGCGCAAGCCCTTGCTGCGCACTAAGCCCAGTGCGCTGACCAGAGCACCACCGGCCATGCTGACCGGGAACGCGCGGTTGGTGAGCTGGCTCAGCTGGTGTTGCAGACCGATCGGGGCCAGCTCGCCGGAAGCCAGCTGGGCCGCGCGGCGCGCCTGGGTTTCGTCGCCGACCGCGGTCACCAGAGCCACGGCTGTGCCGGCCACGACGGAGGTGCCGGCGAACAGCATGCAGCGGCGCTCGGCCAGCTCCGCACCGGGGGTGGCCTCGATCTGCTTTTCCACCGGCAGCGACTCGCCGGTCAGCGTCGATTCGTCGACCTCGAGGTCGTCTTCCTCGACCAGCCGGGCGTCGGCGGGCACCACCTCGTGGGTGCGTACCTCGATCACGTCCCCGGGGCGCAGCTGCGCCGCGACCACGTCGGTGTACCTGGGCGCGCCGTCGGGTCCGGGCGTCACCTTTCGGGCCGGCGGGACCTGCTGCTGCAGCAGCTGGTCGAGCCGGCTCTCGGCACGCAGTCGCTGACTGGCGGCGAGCATGGCGTTTCCGGTCAGCACCGAACCGACCAGCACCGCATCGACCGGTGACCCCAGCACCGCGCTGGCCGCCGACCCGAGCGCCAGTACCGGAGTCAGCGGGTCGGACAGCTCGGCGCGGACGGCGTTGGCGAATCGCCAGACCAGCCGCCGGGGCCGCCCGGTGATCTGCACCCCGCGCCGGGCCGCCGCCAGCGTGCGACCGGTCAGCCGCCGGCGACCGTGCCCGGCCGATTCAGCGGGTTCCGGCGGCGGCAACAGCCGGCGGACCTGCTCGACGGACATCGCGTGCCATTCCTGCATGGGCGCCGGCTGCGGCGTGGGCGCGCGCAGCACTGCGCGGGCTAACAACGAGCCGGAGAGCAAGCCCGCCGCCGCGCCGGTGGTGACCGGGCCCGGGCCCCGTCCGCGGACACCCGGCAGCATCAGCAGCGCACCCAGCGCCGACGCGCCCGTGGATATCTCCACCCCGCGCCGGTTCGCCGTCCTGGCCGCGGGCAGCGCGTGCAGCACCCGCCAGGCGCCCGCGAGATCGGCCACGATCAGATCCGCGGTCCACGGCGGCGGTCCGGCGTCGGGCATGACCCCGAGCCCCAGGTCGGCGGAAGACAATGCCTGCGCGCCGGCCGAGGACAACACGGCGACAGTGCGGCCCGCCCGTTGCAGGTCGGCCAGTGCTGCGGTGAGGACGTCGTCGATCGATCCGCCGCCCGGCCGCAGCTCGTCGAAGGCGGGACACAGCTCACCCAGCGCGTCGACGGCGACCGAGACCAGGTCCAGACCGCACCGGCGCGCCTCGGCCAGTACGGCCGGTGCCAACGGATCGTGCGTGGGCGCGATCAGCGCCTCGACCCGCGATCGGGACTTACTGTGCGCCGAGCCGTCGACCGCATGCCAGCCCGGCCGCAGGCCGGGATCGGACAGCAACGCCTGCGCGTGGTCCCACGCTGCCGACAGCGCACCGTCGCCGGCGCCGCGGACCCGCACGACACGCAAGCTGTCGCCGCACAGTACTCGCGGGTCGACGAGCAGCACGTCGATCCGCTCGAGCCGGCGCAGACTCTCCGGACGCAACGGCAGCACCGCATGCCGGTCGGCCAACCCTTGGCCCAGCGTCGCCGCGAAGGCCTCCCGGGTGGTGCGCATCGCCTTCGGTGTAGCCACCAACACCGCCGTCGAGGCCCTGTCGAGGCTGCGGGTGCTCGCACCGATCAGCAGGGCACCGGCGGCCTGCACCCAGGCGCTGCGCCGAGCGTGCCGGACGGCTAGCCCGTCCGGCGGCGGCACCGGGCGCGACGGCGGGCAGGGATCGCCGTGCTCGGCGTGGCGGGCCAGTACTGGTTCGTATCGCCGCCACGCCTGCGCTTCGGCGCGGCATTCGGCGGTTTTGACCATTTCCATCATCAGATCCACCGCCAGCGACGCCGGCGCGATCGACACGACGTGGGCGACCGTCATGGCGATGGTCAGCACGGTGTCGGTGGCGCCAGGACCGATCCGGTCCTCGAGCAGACGACGCAGCCGCGGCTGGTAGTCGACGGCTGTGACGGCCGCTTCAATGCCGGCGGGCAGTCGCGGCCAGCGCAGTGCCCAACCCGCGAGCGCCACACCCATCCCGACGGCGGTGGCGCCCGTCCCCACGACTTTGGCCGCCAGCACCAGGCCGTCACCGGGCAGCGGCTGCGGGCGGGCTGCCCGACCGCGATCTCGCAGGCCCGCACCGGCGGGCGGGTAACCCTGCTCGGCCTCATCGATGATCCTGCACAGCTCGCGCAGCGACGCGGGAGTGCCGTTGAGATGAACGACGATGCGCGACAACGGGCGGTTCAGGGTCGCCGAGGTCACGGCGGGATGGCCGCAGACCGCGTCGAGCACGGCGCGGCCCCGTTGCGCACCGTCCGGGCGGTCCAGCCCGCGCACTTCGATCCAGGCACGGTTACCGCCCCGCCAGCAATGCCGGGTCAGGGGCGGCGCGGGCAGGTCGCCCGACAGCGCCCGGACTCCTTCCCGAACCGGGATGGCGGCGATGCTCAGGCCGGCGGAAGCCGCCGACCCCACGGTTCGAACGCCTGCCGCCACGGCGCGCAGCGGCCAGGATCGTCGCACGGATCCGACGGTACTCAAGGCGGACTAGCGGCGGCCGCTCGACTGGCTGCCGCGCGGCGGCCGGGCTGCCGCCTGCTTGGCCGGGGCGCTGCGGCGCGCCCCGGATTGCATCGACGGCGCGGACTCGGTGGGCGCCGAGTTCGACCGGGCGGCCGGGCCGTCGCGCCGCAGGCTGAGCTGCCGAAGCAACAACACACCGCCGCCGACCGCTAACAGCACCGGCCACTCGACCAGCCCGGCGATGCCAAGAGCGCCGAAGGTCAACGCGGCCGCCGGCGTGGACCGACTGCCTTTGCTGATCCCGCGTTGCACACCGGCGACCGTTCCGGCCACCCCGCCGATGATGCCGTCGACCGTGGCACCGCCCACCGCGCCGGCCGCCGCGGTGGTCACGGTGGCGGCCCGCGCAACTGTTCGGCCTATGTTGCGCGCCACGCCGTCGACACCCATCATGACTCCTTGCCGGTACATTGTTCCCAGATTAGCGGCGCTTGTACAGCGGTAAACCGGCAAAATTCTCCAATGTCGTCTCCAATGTCGTCTCCAATGTCGTCTCCAATGTCGTCGCCAATGTCGAGCGATTCCCTTAATTATTCTCGGCGGTGACCCGGGGCGCGTCGTCCGTGCGGAGATCGACCAGCACCGGCGCGTGATCGCTCGGCGATTTGCCTTTGCGTTGCTCGTAGACGATCTGGGCATCGACGACCCGCGCCGCCAAAGCCGGTGAGGCGAGGATGAAGTCGATGCGCATTCCCTGTTTTTTCGGGAACCGCAGCGCGGTGTAGTCCCAGTAGGTGTACACGCCGGGTCCGGGGGTAAACGGCCGCACGACGTCGGTGAATTTCGCCTCGATGAACGCGTTGAACGCCGCGCGTTCCGGCTCGGAGACATGGGTGCAGCCCCGGAAGTACTCGACGCTCCAGACGTCGTCGTCGGTGGGTGCAATGTTCCAGTCGCCGACCAGTGCGATCTGTGCGGAAGGATCGTCGCGCAGCCACCGCGCAGCGTTATCGCGCAGCGCGGCAAGCCAGTTGAGTTTATAGGCGTAATGCGGATCATCCAGGGTGCGGCCGTTGGGCACGTACAGGCTCCACACCCGCACGCCGCCGCAGGTGGCGGCTATCGCGCGGGCTTCCGTCGTGGCCGCCGCCGCACCCCGCGGCGTGCCGCTCCAGGGTGGCTGGCCGTCGAAGCCGACCTCGACGTCGCGCAGGCCGACCCGCGAGGCGATCGCCACCCCGTTCCACTGATCGAAGCCCCAATGTGCCACCTCGTAGCCGAGCCCTACGAACGGCAGTGCCGGGAACTGGTCGTCGGAGCATTTGGTTTCCTGCATGGCCAACACGTCGACCTCGGCACGGGTCAGCCACTCCAGGACGCGGTCCAGGCGCGCGCGAATCGAGTTGACGTTCCAGGTGGCCAGCCGCAGCGGGGCACTGCCGTCAACCACGCCCTCGGGCATCTCTCGACTCTAGCGGGGTGCGACCGCCAGGTAGCGGCACCGGTGCTGCGCGGTGAAGTCCAGTGACCCGAAAAGGCCGAGTGCGGCCGCCGTGTCCGGGCGGCCATCGGCGACGTACGCATAGCCGCGGGTGGCGCCGTGATCAATCCCCCACGCCAGCAGGGCAGCGCAGACCGCCTTGGCGTGACCCTTGCCCCGGGCGTCGGGCGCGACCCGCACCGCCGACAGGCCCAGCCAGCGAGTGCCGTCGGGTGCCCGGGTGACCGATGCGCGCCCCACCGCGGTGTCGTTGAGGATGGCGAAGACGACGTCGCCGCCTACGACGGCGGTGAGCACGTCGACCGGGACGTCGCGCGCATAGCAGTCCAGCCACTGCCGGCTCGGCCGTGACGCCAGCGTTACGGTCGACGCCTCGCGTGACGGCGGCGTCACGCTCGTCAGCTCACGGACCAGCATGCGGGTTTCGCATTCGATCGGGGTGTCGATCTCCAGTGGGATCAGCCGATCCGGGATTGCCAGCCGCGGGACGAGGCCGCGCTGGGAGTACCAGTCCGCAATCGCCGGCACCGTGTCCATGGATGCACCGATCTGCAGCGGCACAGCAGAGTTGGCGCGCAGCGTGGCTCCATGGCCGGCGCGCAGCAACCAGCCGTCGATCCAGTGCTGCTGCACGCCCGGCCATGCCAGCGCCGCGGCGTGTTCGACCGCGCGGATCTGCGAATTACGCACCGGCACATCGGTTAGCCGGCGCACCGTCAGCACGTCGGCGGCGGCGAATTCGACCACCTCGCCGTGGCGAGTCTGCACCCGCACGGTTGGATCGACCTGCACAAGGTAGCCCACCGCGTCGGACAACGCCGGAATAGACCCCGGAGGCCGGCGGTACCGCACGCTGACCCTGCTGCCGACACGGGGAAGGGTCATCATCGGTGGCCGAACGGATCCGGTCCCTCGCCCGGAGTCCAGGACAGACCGGGAACACCCCACCCATGCGATTTGACCGCCCGCTTGGCGGCGCGGGCATGCCGGCCGACCAGCCGGTCCAGATACAGCAAGCCGTCGAGGTGGCCGGTTTCGTGCTGCAGCATCCGTGCGAAGAGTCCGGTGCCCTCCACGGCGATCGGGTTGCCGTCGGCGTCGACTCCGGTGACTCTGGCCCACTTCGCCCGTCCGGTCGGGAATGATTCGCCGGGCACCGACAGGCAACCTTCGTCGTCGTGATCCGGATCGGGCATGGTCTCGGGCACTTCGGAGGTTTCCAACACCGGATTGATGACCACGCCCCGGCGCCGCGTCGATTGTCCGACGTCCTCGGGGCAGTCGTAGGTGAACAGCCGCATTCCCACGCCGATCTGGTTGGCGGCCAGGCCGACTCCGTGGGCGGCGTCCATGGTTTCGTACATCGTGCTGATCAACTCGGCCAGATCGGCGGGCAGCGAACCGTCAGCATTCACCGCTACTGGTCGGGTAGGGGTGCGCAGGATCGGATCGCCCACGATGCGAATGGGAACGACTGCCACGATCAGCAAGCTTAAGCGGTCCGAGGATGCCCGCCGTGCGGCGGCGGGAGGAGTACGCCGGCAACGCGGCCGCGCAGTATTAGCCCAGCGACTCGCGGGCCAAGGTAACGGGTCGACAGTTACCGGCGTGGTTGAATATGCGCCGGAACAGCGAGTATTCAAGAATTCGCCGAAAGGGTCGAGGAAGCGATATGGATAGCGCTATGGCGCGGGCTCATCGATCGGGGGACGACTCTGAAATCGCGGACGGGTTAACTCGTCGCGAGCATGACATTCTGGCGTTCGAGCGCCAATGGTGGAAATATGCCGGCGCCAAAGAAGAAGCCATCAAAGAGCTTTTCTCGATGTCAGCGACGCGGTACTACCAGGTCCTCAACGCATTGGTCGATCGGCCCGAGGCGTTGGCGGCGGATCCGATGTTGGTGAAGCGGCTGCGACGGCTGCGCGCCAGCCGGCAGAAGGCGCGGGCCGCTCGGCGGCTCGGCTTCGAGCCGACCTGAGGTTTCACTCGCCGGGCTGCGCGTCCGTAACGGTTCTGGCGAACTCCTGACTACAGTGGCCTCGATGACTGAGCGCGTTCCCGACTCGGCCGGGCTACCTCTGCGGGCCATGGTGATGGTGCTGCTGTTTCTCGGCGTCATTTTCCTGCTGTTCGGTTTCCAGGCGATGGGGTCGGGTGGGAACGCCGGCGACGAGGGCTCGGCGCTGGCGACCTTGTCGACGAGCTCCGTCGGGTCCAAGCCGTCGGAGCCGGCCGCACCGAACATTGACGTGCGGGTCTACAACATCTCCCATCAAGAAGGTGCGGCCGGACGGGTCGCCGATCAGCTGCGGGCAGCCGGCTACACCGTCCCCGAAGTCGGCAACCTGTCGTTGCCCGCCGTCGCGACGACCACGGTGTATTACGCCGACGCTGCCGGCGAGCGGGAAGCAGCCGCGGCGGTGGGCAAGTTGTTGGGGGCCCCGGTCGAGCCGCGGATTCCCGAGGTCGCCGATCAACCGCCCGGCGTCATCGTGGTGGTCGCGAGCTAGCCGTTGCCTCGGGATAGGCTGCTGCACATGTTCAAGCCCGCCGCGAGCCGCAACGTCGTCGCTGTCATTGCCCTGGGAGTACTTGCCCCCCCGGTCGCGCTGCTGAGCGCGTGTTCGCCGCCGGGCGAGGTTCCGTCGAAGTCGCCGGGGACCACGCCGTCGATCTGGACGGGCTCACCGGAACCGACCAGTACGCCGGCCGCGGGCGGCGCGGCGACGTCGGAGAGCTTGACCACCCGGCTCAGGACACCCGACGGCACCGAAGTCGCGACCGCTAAGTTCGAGTTCAACAACGGGTATGTGACCGTCACCGTGCAGACGACCAACGTCGGTAAGCTGACCCCTGGATTTCACGGCCTGCACGTTCATCAGGTCGGCAAGTGCGAGCCCAACTCGGTGGCTCCCGGTGGTGGCGCGCCCGGCAACTTCCTGTCCGCCGGCGGCCATTACCAGGCGCCCGGGCACACCGGAGAACCTGCCAGCGGTGACCTGACTTCGCTTCAGATCCGCGATGACGGTGCCGGCCTACTGGTGACCACCACCGACGCGTTCACCAAAGACGACCTGTTGTCCGGGACCGCGCTGATCATTCACGGCGCGTCGGAATCCATCGCTGACGCCGGCAAGCGAGTGGCGTGCGGTGTCATCGGTGCCGGTTAGCAGACCGCTAAGCCGGTCTGCGGTCCGGCGGTGTGGGTGACTGCACCGTTCCGCTCGCGCCGTGGTCCGCATCGAGTCGCCCGGGACCACGACGCAAACCTGCGGGTGGTCCTCGACGCGTTGGTGGGCGGAGGTCTGACATGATCGGGCCGGGTCCTGTTCCGCTGGCGATGTTTCCGCTCGAATCTGCGCTGCTGCCCGGCGAGGATCTGCCGTTGCGCGTCTTCGAGCCGCGCTATGTGGCTTTGGTGCAGGACTGCCTGCACAGCGCCGAACCCCAATTCGGGGTCGTGCTGATCTCCCGCGGCCGCGAGGTCGGCGGAGGCGAGGTGCGCTGTGATGTGGGCGCGCTGGCCCGCATCGCCGAATGCATCGACCAAGGCGACGGCCGATATGTGTTGCGGTGCCGGATGGGAGAGCGGATCAGGGTCGACGACTGGCTGCCCGACCAGCCTTACCCGCGCGCGATGGTGCGGGCCTGGCCCGACGAGCCCGGACCGGTGGTGCGCGCCGAGCAACTCCGCAGACTCGAAGATCAGCTGCTGGCGTTGTTCGAGCGGATAGCAGCCGCGCGCGGTGCCCGGTTGCCCGGCCGCGAGGTGCTGCTCGGAAGCGGCGACGACGCCGACGCCGGGACGCGGTTGTACTCGTTGGCATCGCGCGTCCCGGTGGGCCCGGCTGACCGCTACAAGATTCTCGCCGCACCGTCGGCCGCCCAGCGTCTGGCGGCGCTGCGAGATGCCCTCGAATCGATCGCCGCCGTGGTCGAATTCCAGCTCTCGCAATGACGACGGTGTCGCGGCGCGAGGTTAACGCTCAGGTCGGTCGAGCGGGCTTGCGCAGACCCAGCCGGGCCATCGACCGGCGGTTGGGCTGTGCCCGGCGGATCGCCCGTCGCACGGCGCGGCGCTGCCTGGGCCGCTCGCCCCACACTTCCGGATGGGCCGCCAGCCAACGGTGGCTGCGCACTGAAAACGGGATGTGGCACAGGTAAGCCGCGATCGCCACCATGACCAGGATGTAGGGGAACAAGAACGCGGCCGCTGCGACGATCGCCAGGGCAGCCAGCAGCACCGCCGCCAGATTCGGCGGTACCGACACCGCGTGCATCTTCTTCATCGGGATCCGGCTGACCACCAGCATCGAGCAGGCCGCCGTCCAGGCACAGACCACCCACGGGGACGTCCACCAGCCCGCACCGAACTGTAGTTTGGCGGCCAGCGGTCCCAGCGCCGCGATGGCACCGGCGGGGGCCGGCATGCCGACGAAGAACTCCCGGGCGTAAGCCGGCTGGGCGCCGTCGTCGAGCAGCGCATTGAACCGGGCCAGCCGCAGCACGATGCACACCGCGTACAGCAGTACCACCACCCAGCCCGCCGACACCGGCGACAACAACGACACGTAAACCACCAGTGCCGGGGCGACACCGAAATTCACCGCGTCGGCGAGCGAATCGATCTCTTCGCCCATCCGCGACTCGGCGTCGAGGATTCGTGCCACCCGGCCGTCCAGCCCGTCGAGGATGGCGGCCGCGGCGATCAACGCCATCGCGGCGTGCGGCCTCGCCTCCAGCGCGAACTTGATCGAGGTAAGCCCTGCGCAGATCGCCAGCACGCTCATCGAGCTGGGCAGGATGCGCAGGTTGACCGCTCGCCGGGCCCGCGGTTTGGCGATCATCACAGTTCGGCCAGCACCGTTTCGCCGGCCACCGCGCGCTGCCCGACGGTGACCAGTGGCGCCGTCCCGGCGGGCAGGTAGGTGTCCAGTCGGGAGCCGAACCGGATGAGGCCGTAGGTGTCGCCGATCGTCAACCTGTCTCCGCGGTCGACATCGCACACGATGCGCCGCGCCAGCAGGCCGGCGATCTGCACGGCGACCACCTCGGCGCCGTCGGCGGTGCGAATCCGCACGCTGGTCCGCTCGTTGCGGTCGCTGGCCGCCGCCAGGTCGGCCGGGCCGAAGCTGCCCGGCCGGTGCGCCACGTCGATCACCTCGCCGCTGACCGGGGCCCGCTGCACGTGCGCGTCCAGCAGCGACAAGAAGATGCTGACTCGGGGCAGGGCCGTGGCACCGAGTCCCAGCTCGGCGGGCGGCGCCGCCGAGTCCACGACGCAGATCGAGCCGTCGGCGGGGGCGACGACGACACCAGGCCGGCGGGGCGGCACCCGTGGCGGGTGGCGGAAGAAACCCGCACAGGCGCCGGCGGCCAGCAGGCCGGCGCTGCGCAGCCACCGGTATCGGCGTCCGGCCAGGGCTGCGCTGAAGGCGACGGCCAGCCCCGCCGAGATGAACGGCAGACCCGCGGGATGCACCGGCGTCACGGTGGCCCGCAGCAACACCACCATGTGCTGCAGGCCCGGCCCTGGATCGCTGCCGGCGCGGGGGCGTCGTGCCACGCGGTCATCTTACGGAGCGATCAGCCGGCGCAGATCCCGGATCTGGGCCCGTAACCGCCTGATCGATCCGGCACATCAGACCGGAAACCGGACGCCGGTGAGCTCCTCGGAGACCGTCCACAGCCGGTGCTGCAGCTCCTCGTCGTGGGACTGCGCGCTGGAGGACACCAGCTTCGGGTGGCCGCGCTGCTCCCAGAGCCCGTCCGGGCCGTAGTACTGCCCGCCCTGCACGTCAGGGTCGGTCGCGGCCCGCAGCGTCGGCAGCGCGCCCATCGCTGCGCTCTGTAACAACACCGGCCCGAGCACCGCGACCGCCGGCTTGAAGATGGTCGGCAGGTTGCGGGTCAGCTCGGTGTCGGAGCCGCCCGGATGCGCGGCGACGGCGATGGTGCTGTGCTCCGAGGCGGCCAACCGCCGCTGCAGCTCATAGGTGAACAACAGATTGGCCAGCTTGGACTGCCCGTAGGCGGCGATCCGATCGTAGCGGCGTTCCCAGTGCAGGTCGTCGAAGTGAATCGCCGCGCGGATGCGGTGGGCCAGGCTGCTGACCGTCACCACCCGCGAACCGCGGATCCCCAGCATGCGGTCGAGCAGCAGCCCGGTCAGCGCGAAATGGCCGAGGTGGTTGGTGCCGAACTGCAATTCGAACCCGTCGGCGGTGAGCTGTTTGGGCGTCCACATCACGCCGGCGTTGTTGATCAACAGGTCGATGCGCGGGTAGCTGTCGCGCAGCGCGGCCGCGGCCGAGCGCACCGATGCCAGCGAGCTCAAGTCGAGCTCGGCCAGCGTCACGTCGGCCTGTGGCTGGGCAGCCACGATCCGCGCCAGCGCGGCGTTGCCCTTGCCCAGATTGCGCACCGCCAGCACCACATGTGCGCCGCGCCGGGCGAGCACTGCAGCGGTGTGGTAGCCGATGCCGGTATTGGCACCTGTGACGATTGCGGTGCGTCCGCGCTGGTCGGGCACGTCGAGTTCCGACCATTTCCGCTGGGCGCTCATGGCGCCAAACGATACCCAGGACTGGCCGGGGCCGCCCGGTGGCATTGGCGGTGGCATTCTCGGTGCATGGACGACGCACTACCGGCCGCGGCCGTGGTGGGCATGGCCGATCCCGCTCATCGGCCGAGTCGGCGGGCGCCGCTGATGTGGGCGCTCAGCGGGGCGATCCCGTGGTCAGTGCTGGCCGTCGGCCAGCTGGTGTGGTTGGTGCTGGATCAACGCCTGCTGTGGTTGCACTGGCTTTGCGGGCTGGGCACCGTGGTCGGCGCCGCCGTCGCCGTGGCGGTTGCGCCGTTATGGCGCTATCGGGTGCACCGCTGGGAGATCAGCCCACAGGCGGTGTACACCCGCACCGGGTGGCTGGTCCAGGAACGGCGCATCGCGCCGATATCCCGTGTGCAGACCGTCGACACCCAGCGCGGCCCCTTGGAGCGGCTGCTCGGGTTGGCCAACGTCACGGTCACGACCGCGTCGTCGGCAGGTGCGGTGCACATCGTCGCGCTGGACTCGGCCGTGGCCGACCAGATCGTTGCCCAATTGACCGACATCGCCGCGATCGGCGCCGAGGACGCGACGTGACCACCGGACCCTCGTCGCCGGCCTGGCATCGGTTGAGTCCCCGAATGTTGCTGGTGCATCCGTTCTATGAGCTGCTGCGCCAACTGCCGTGGTTGGTCGGTGCGGTCGTGTTGGGATCGACCACCGGCAATCCGTGGTGGGCGGTGGCGGTGCTGGCCGCGACGCTCGCGCTGGGGGTTGCGCGCTGGTTCACGACCAGCTACCGCATCGAGGGCGACCCCGAAACCGGCCAGGTGCAATTGCGGGCCGGGGTGTTGCAACGCACGGTGTTGTCGGTGCCGCGCAACCGGATTCGTTCCGTGCAAACCGATGCTCGACTGCTGCACCGGCTGCTGGGGCTGGCGGTGCTGCGGTTGAGTACCGGCCGGGCCGACGGTTCGGGTGCTGCGGTCTTCGAGCTCGACGCCGTCGAGGTGTCGCAGGTGCCGCGGCTGCGGGCGATATTGCTGGCCGAGTCGGCGCAACCGGCCTGCCGGCCCAGTTCGGCACCGGCGACGGTCCTGGCGCGCTGGCATCCGTCGTGGTTGCGGTATGCGCCGCTGAGCCTGTCCGGCGTGGTGACGATCGCTGCCGGTGCGGGCGCGCTGTATGAGACCGGTCTGGATGCGCCGCTGCGGAATTCGCGCCTGGGCCGGTGGGGCTGGGACGTCGCTGAGCGGCTGGGCGCGGCCCCGAGTGCGGCGGTCGTCGCGGCGGCGGTACTGGTCGTGGGGGCGGCGCTGGCGGTGCTGCGGTCGCTGGTCACCTACGGCGACTTGGTGCTGCAACGCCGCGGCGACGTCCTGCACCTGCGGCATGGTCTGTTGCGGGTGCGCGAGCACACCTACGACATGAGTCGGCTGCGCGGTGGCACCCTGAGGCAGCCACTGCTGGTGCGCGGCCTGGGCGGCGCCCGGCTGGACGCGGTGATGACCGGGGTGCACGGCGCCGGCGAATCGTCGGTGTTATTGCCGCCGTGTCCGACCGCGACCGCCGAGTCGGTGTTGACCGGATTGGTGGGCCACCGCGAGGCGGTGAGCGGCCCGCTGCGCGGTCACGGCCGCCGGGCGGCCCGTCGCCGCTGGACTCGCGCCCTGCTGGTGCCGGCGGCTGCCGGGGCGGGGTTGGCCGCCGCGACCGCGTTGAGCGGGACGGAAGGCGTACCGGCCTGGTTATGGCCGGCGTGGGTGGCAGTCGTGTTGTGGTGCATGTTGCTGGCCGCCGACCGGGTCCGCGCGCTCGGGCACCGGGTTGACCCGCATTGGCTGGTCACCCGTGCCGGGAGTTTGCAGCGGCGCCGCACCTGCCTGGCCACCGCGGGCATCGTCGGCTGGACGGTGCGCCAGACGCCGCTGCAACGCCGCGCCCGGGTGGTTACCCTGATCGCCGCCACCGCGGCCGGGGTCAAGCGCTACCCGCTGATCGACGTGCCGGTGACGCAGGCCTGGTCGATTGCCGCTACGGCGTCGCCGTGGGTGGCCGAGAGCGTCTGGGCGATTCGGCCGCGCGGGCTCAGCCCAGGTCACGCACCGCCTTGATCCGGGCCCGCAGCTGCGCCGGGGTCGCCGGGCCGAGGGTCGCGCCGCAGCCCGTGCTCGGACGCGATGGCTTTTGGGGCAGAGACATAGGATCGGCGTCATGGTGAAGGTGGTCGCGCCGGAAAGCGTCCGGGTGCAACGCCTGCTCGACGCCGAAGCCAAGGCGGCGCAGCTCTTCGACGAGATCCAACGTCGCGGCATGGTTCGCCCCGGCGTCGGTGAACATGAGCTCTCCGACGAGATTCGCGACTTGGCCGCCGACATGTTCGGCGTGACCCGGCATTGGCACCGCCGCATCGTGCGGGCCGGCGAGAACACCCTGCAGCCGTTCTCCGCGCGCCCGCGCGACCGGGTGATCGCCGCCGACGACGTCGTCTTCCTCGACCTGGGACCGGTCTTCCAAGAGTGGGAAGCCGACTTCGGTCGCACCTTCGTGCTCGGTGACGACCCGGACAAGCGGGCCGTGCGCGACGCGCTGCCGCAGGTGTGGGACGCCGGGCGTGACTACTTCGCCGCGCATCCCGACGTCACTGGCGCCGAGTTGTTCGACCATGTCGTCGACGTGGCGCGCAGCGCCGGGTTCGGGTGGGGCAGCCCCATCGCCGGCCACCTGGTCGGGCAGTTTCCGCACCGGAAAATTGTCGGCGGCGGCCGTCAGTGGTATATCGCCCCGGGTTCGAGCAAGCCCATGCGGCGGCGCGACCCCAGTGGCCGGCTGTGTCACTGGATTCTGGAGGTCCACTTGGTGGACCGGGTCCGGCGCATCGGCGGTTTCTACGAACAGTTGCTCGACCTACCGTAGTCCGACCTGGGCCGATAGGCCGGTTTCTTGCACTCGGCAGGGGTGAGTGCTAAGAATGACGTTGGCACTCGCGACCAGTGAGTGCTAGGTCGGGACGGTGAGACCGCTGCTTCCTCGTGGCCCACGAGAGCTTCGGTCGTCCGTCGCGGGCACTGCACCCGGCCAGGACGTGTCATCCCCAATCCGGAGGAATCACTTCGCAATGGCCAAGCAAATTGCGTACGACGAAGAGGCCCGCCGTGGCCTCGAGCGGGGTCTGAACGCCCTCGCCGACGCGGTACGGGTGACGTTGGGTCCCAAGGGCCGCAACGTCGTCCTGGAGAAGAAGTGGGGTGCTCCCACGATCACCAACGATGGTGTCTCCATCGCCAAGGAGATCGAGCTGGAGGACCCGTACGAAAAGATCGGCGCCGAGCTGGTCAAAGAGGTTGCCAAGAAGACCGACGATGTCGCCGGCGACGGCACCACGACGGCCACCGTGCTGGCCCAGGCGCTGGTCAAAGAGGGCCTGCGCAACGTCGCGGCCGGTGCCAACCCGCTCGGCCTCAAGCGCGGCATCGAGAAAGCGGTCGAGAAGGTCACCGAGACGCTGCTCAAAGGCGCCAAGGAGGTCGAGACCAAGGAGCAGATCGCGGCCACTGCGGCCATCTCCGCCGGTGACCAGTCCATTGGCGACCTGATCGCCGAGGCGATGGACAAGGTCGGGAACGAGGGTGTGATCACCGTCGAGGAATCCAACACCTTCGGCCTGCAGTTGGAGCTCACCGAGGGTATGCGGTTCGACAAGGGCTACATCTCGGGCTACTTCGTCACCGACGCCGAGCGCCAGGAAGCGGTGCTGGAGGACCCCTACATCTTGCTGGTCAGCTCCAAGGTGTCGACTGTCAAGGATCTGCTGCCGCTGCTGGAGAAGGTCATTCAGGCCGGGAAGCCGCTGCTGATCATCGCCGAGGACGTCGAGGGTGAGGCTTTGAGCACCCTGGTTGTCAACAAGATCCGCGGCACCTTCAAGTCGGTGGCGGTCAAGGCCCCCGGCTTCGGTGACCGTCGTAAGGCGATGCTGCAGGACATGGCGATCCTGACCGGTGGTCAGGTCATCAGCGAAGAGGTGGGCCTGACCCTGGAAAACGCCGACCTTTCGCTGCTGGGTAAGGCCCGCAAGGTCGTCGTCACCAAAGACGAGACCACCATCGTCGAAGGTGCCGGTGACCCCGACGCCATCGCCGGGCGGGTGGCTCAGATCCGCCAGGAGATCGAGAACAGCGACTCCGACTACGACCGCGAGAAGCTGCAGGAGCGGCTGGCCAAGCTGGCCGGCGGCGTTGCGGTGATCAAGGCCGGTGCCGCCACCGAGGTGGAGCTCAAGGAGCGCAAGCACCGCATCGAGGACGCGGTGCGCAACGCCAAGGCTGCCGTCGAGGAAGGCATCGTGGCCGGTGGCGGAGTGACGCTGCTGCAGGTGGCCCCGACGCTGGACGACCTCAAACTCGAGGGTGACGAGGCCACCGGCGTCAACATCGTCAAGGTGGCGTTGGAGGCTCCGCTGAAGCAGATCGCGCTGAACTCCGGCCTCGAGCCGGGCGTGGTCGCCGAGAAGGTCCGCAACTTGCCGGCCGGACACGGTCTCAACGCCGCCACCGGCGAGTACGAGGACTTGCTCAAGGCCGGCGTCGCCGACCCGGTCAAGGTGACTCGGTCGGCGCTGCAGAACGCCGCTTCGATCGCCGGGCTGTTCCTGACGACCGAGGCCGTTGTCGCTGACAAGCCCGAGAAGGAGAAGGCCGCCGTGCCCGGAGGCGGCGGCGACATGGGCGGCATGGACTTCTAAAGTCGCCGACGGAAACAGCCCGGTCCCCAGGGGGACCGGGCTGTTTCATCCGTGGCTCGCCGCGATTGCCGTATCGATACGCACAGTCGGGCGGGCCGCCTGTGGACGACTGTCGACCGTACGGCCGGCAGCGGTGGCATTGTCCGGCCATGCAGGCGATCGAATGGCCGTTCCTGGCGGCGGACGCGCTGTCGAGCGGAGCGTTGAGCTTTCGCGCGTTGCGCCGTTTTCACGCTGCGGTCTACCCGGGCGTGTGGGTACCGCGCGGAGTCGAACTGTCGGCGGATCGGCGTGCCCGCGCGGCCTGGCTGTGGTCGGGCCGCCGCGGCGTGCTCGCCGGCCTTTCGGCGTCGGCGATGCTGGGGGCCAAGTGGATCGAACCCGACGCTCCGGCGCAACTCGTGCACACCAATCGGCGGCCACCGCCGATGATCATCGTCCATACCGACGCTCTGCTGCCGGACGAAACGCAAGTGATCTGCGGAATGCCCACTACGACTCCCGCTCGTACGGCCTTCGACCTCGGCAGGCGACTTGGGCGAAAGGAGGGTGTGCAGGCTATCGACGCACTGATGAACGCGACCGACGTCAAGGTCGACGACATCGAGGCGGTCGTGGCACGACATCGGGGCGTTCGGGGCTTGCGGCAGCTGCATACAACCCTGGGGCTGGTCGACGGCGGCGCCGAGTCGCCCTATGAGTCGCTGACCCGTTTGCTTTTGATGCAAGCCGGATTTCCCCGGCCGCAGACCCAGATCTCGGTGCACGACGACTACGGGTTCGTGGTGGCGCGCATCGATATGGGCTGGCCGCAATGGCGCGTCGGGGTTGATTTCGAGGGCGCACACCATTGGACCGACCCCCGGCAGCGGGCATGGGATGTCGAGCGGTATGCCAAACTCGCCGAACTGGGCTGGATCGATGTCAGATTGACCGCTACGACACTGCACAACCGGCCCCGCGTTTTCCTCGACCGCGTCGGCGATGCGCTCATCCGCCGCGGCTGCCCGAAGACCTGGTGAGAGCCGGTCGAGTGTGCGTTTTCATCCGCCCTGAGCGGCGTGTCGCGTACGACTTCGCACAGTCGATGCGCTCAGAGAACCGGCGCCGGCTGACGTCCCCGCACCAGCCGACCGGGACGCGCGTCGGTGGGCACGCCGCCCAGGGCGATCACCTCGCCGGACACAATCGTGGCGACGTACCCGTCGGCGGTCTGGTCGAGTCGACGCCCGCCGGCAGGCAGGTCGTAGGTGACGACCGGCTTGTGCAGCCGCAGCCCGGCATGGTCGATGACGTTGAGGTCTGCTTTGTAGCCGACGGCGATGCGGCCGCGATCGCCGAGCCCGGCGACCCGGGCCGGCACCGACGTGAGCGCACGGATCGCCGCGGGCACGCTGAGGCGCCCGGATTTCCGGTCGCGGGCCCAGTGGGTCAGCACATACGTGGGAAAGCTCGAGTCGCAAATCATTCCGTAGTGAGCGCCCCCGTCGCCGAGGCCCAGCACGACGTCGTCGCGGCGCAGCAGCTCACCGATCGAATCCAGCGAGTTGTTCGGCAAGTTGGCCATCGCGCCGAGCAGGATCGCATGACCGTCGTCGTCAAGCAACCGGTCGTAGGCCTCCTCGGCCGGCGACACTCCCCGGGCCCGGGCCCGGGCGGCGATGCTGTCGGACGCCGGAGGCTCGTAGTCGGGGTTCTCGCCGAGCGGGAAGATCCACTCCCACGCTTGCGCCAGGTAGAACAGCGGGTTGACCGCAGCCTCGGTGGGCTTGTCGGCCAGAATACGAGCCCGCACTTCGGGTTTGCGCATCTGCGCCACCCGCTCGGCCAGCGGCAGGTCCGCGATCGTGCGGTAGCTGGGATAGAGCATGAACGGGTTGACGGTCAGGTCCAGGCCGATCATCAGCCCGATCGGCCGGGGAAAGACCTGCGCGGTGATCTCGGCGCCGGCCCCGTTGGCTTTTTCCACCATGGTGATCGCGTCTTCCCACATCGGGTCGCCGGAGTTGCCGACGATCAGGGTGAAGGTGACCGGCAACCCCGTTTCAGCGGCGGCGTCGAACACCTGCTGGAGCACCGGCTGATATCCCCCCGCCGGAATGTCGGGCACGAACTGGATCAGCCCGCCACCGCCCTCGGCGACCCCCCGCCCGATCTCGAGGAGTTCGGCATAGGCGGCGTCGTAACTGGGAATGCGGTGACCGCCCTCGGTGCGGTGCGTGGCCAGCCGCGACGACGCGAACCCCAGCGCACCCAACTCGACGGCTTCCCTGGCCAGCGCCCGCATCGCAGCCAGGTCCTCCGCGGTGGCCGGCTCCCGGTTGGCGCCGCGCCGGCCCATCACGTAGACCCGCAACGGCGAGTGCGGCAGATACGCCGCAACGTCGATGTCACGCCGTCGAGACTCCAGGGCGTCGAGATATTCACCGAAGCTTTCCCAAGTCCAGGGCAGCCCGTCCGTCATCACCACCCCGGGAATGTCTTCGACGCCGGCCATGACGTCGACCAGCACGTCGTGGTCTTCCCTGCGGCACGGCGCGAAGCCGACGCCGCAGTTGCCCATCACCACCGTCGTCACGCCCTGCGCCGACGAGGGATTCAACCGGTCTGACCAGATGGCCTGGCCGTCGTAGTGGGTGTGCAGGTCCACGAAGCCCGGGGTGACCAGCAGGCCGGTGGCGTCGATCTCGCGTTCGCCCCCGCCGTCGAGTGCCCCGACCGCGGCGATGACACCGTCGCGCACCCCGACGTCGCCAACATACGGCTCGCTTCCCGACCCGTCGATGATGGTGCCGTTTCGTAGGACGAGGTCGTAGGCCATCTAATCAATCTACGACCGCTGCGCCGGCTCATGCCAGGCGCAGTCGCGACGATCGGGCACGAGCTGTCGGCGGGCGTAAAGTCAGCGCTATGTCCAGCATGGCCGCTGCGCAGGAATTGCTCCGGGATGCCTTCACGCGGCTCATCGAACATGTCGAGGCGATCACCGACGGGCTGACCGACGACGAAGCCACCTACCGGCCGACTCCGAACGCCAACAGCATCGCCTGGCTGGTCTGGCACAGCGCCCGCGTTCAGGATGCCCAGATCGCGCCCATCGCCGGCGTCGAGCAGACCTGGACCCGCGACGGCTGGGCGGACCGGTTCGGGCTAGACCTGCCGCGCACCGACACCGGCTATGGTCACAGTCCCGAGCAGGTAGCGAAGGTGCACGCCCCGGCCGGGCTGCTGGCCGGCTATTACCACGCCGTGCACAAGCTGACGCTGGAATACATTGCCAGCCTCACCGGCGACGAGCTGGCCCGCATCATCGACACCAGCTGGAATCCGCCGGTCACCGCCAGCACGCGCTTGGTCAGCATCATCGACGACTGTGCCCAGCATCTCGGCGCGGCCGCCTACGTGCGCGGAATCGTGCCCGCGCACTGAGGCCCGCGTAGGGCGCCGTCGCGGTGGCGATCCCGCTAGCCCGAGCCAGGTGGCAGCATCTGAAAACCGGTGAGGATGGTCTTCGCATCCCGGGCGTAGGTCGGGTTGCCCGGTTCGGTGCTCTGGATAGTGACGGTCGCGACGTAGGTTTTGCCACCGAAAGTCCCGACCGTGACCAGAGACAACGCCTCGCGCGCGGGTATCTCTCCGATCGCGGGCGCGGGGTAGGTGACGGATTCAGCGCGATACCCGCACACCGTGGTCGGCCTCACCGTGAGCTCGCGCGCGCCCAGCGACCGGCGCAATCCGGCTCGCTCCTGCTCGAGTGCTCGTTGCGGGTCGGTAGCATCGGGCACCGATTCAAGACCCACGACGACGGTGGGCGGGAAGCCGGCCGAGGCGAGCTCGTCGTTTGCCATCGCATACCAGACTCGCTTGGAGTCCAGCGTCGTAAATCGACGCCACCCCGGTGGCTGCGGAATCCGCAGCTGCGGCTCCGCAGGAGACTTTCGGGCGATCGATGTCAGCTGTGCCGAGACGGCCCGGCAGGCCCAACTGGCCACGGTGGCAGCGCCGGGGTCCTTCACCGCCGAACCGGTCACCACCGTGGTGCAGCCCGCCAACACCGATAACCCGGCCAAGGCCACCAAGGGCCACCGGAGTGGCCGTGCCGGCGTGACGCCCAACATCGCAGCACCTCCTGCGCTCCCGTCGGAACGTGCGATCATCATGCCGCGATCGGCGCCGGCACTCAATCCCCTATTTAAGCCCAATTTAAGCCCAATTTAAGCCCCGGGTAAGGTCCAGATCAGCTGGCTCCGCCTGCGCGGTCGGCGATCCGGTAGCGAGGACTCAGCGCAGCGGCAGTTCCGCGAAGATCTTCCCGGTCGGCTTGGGTGAACCGGCACCTGGTTCGACCGTGAACGCCAGCGCGCTCGCGTCGCCCAGGTGGGGTAGCACGGCGGTGGTTGACGGTGCGACGGCAGCGCTGTTCATCGTGCCGGCCGAAATGGGCTCCCGGTTGTCGAGCAGCCACATCTGATACACGCTGCCCGGCGATGGCGGCGGCACGTTGTTCATCACCAGCACACCGGCGTTGCGGTCCCGGGAGAACAGCACTGTCGCCGTCCCGCCGTCGGCGAGTCGGCGTGAGACGGTTCGCAGGTCCGGCGCCGCCATGATCTGCTCGGTGAGCGTCGGTGTCGGCGAAGGCCTCAGCGCAATGCCCAGCCCGAAACCGGCCAGACCCAGAACCATTGCCGCTGCTGCCGTCAACGCTATTGTGCGCCAGCGGGTTGGGCGGTTGGCCTCGGATTGCACCGCGGCGAGCACCGCGGCACGCAGATGGGCCGGCGGCTCGGCGGCGGTCGCCGCGGAGGCCAGCGCCATCGTCTCGCGAACGGCGCGCACCTCCTCACTGAATGCTTGGGCGACCCGCTCCGGAGCGTCCGCAACACGCTGGTCGATCGCGGCGCGTTCGGCGTCGGAGATCGCGTTCAGCGCATAGGGCGTGGCCAGCTCGAGCAGTTCGAGGTCGATCGGTTCGGTCATGGCACACCCAGACAGCTGCGGAGGCGACGCAGCGCATCGCGCATCCGTGACTTGATCGTCGACAGATTGGCCGACAACCGCTGCGATACTTCGGCGTAGGTCAATCCGCCGTAGTAAGCGAGCTCGATGCACTGCCGCTGCGCGTCGGTCAACCCGTCGAGGCACTCGGTGACCCGGCGCCGCTCGTCGCGGGTGATCGCCGAGTCGGCGACGACATCGGCGGACAGCTCGACGTTGGCGGCGCCGTAACGGGCGTCCCGTTCACCGGCGGCCTGCTCGGAGCGGACTCGGTCGACGGCGCGCCGATGCGCGAGGGTCAGCAGCCAGGACAGCGGCGAGCCTTTGGCGGAATCGAATGAGCCCGCGGTCCGCCACACTTCCAGGTAGACCTCCTGGGTTGTCTCTTCGCTGTAACCCGAGTCCCGCAGCACGCGGGACACCAGGCCGTAGACTCGCGTGCGGGTGTGGTCGTAGAACTCGGCGAACGCGTCGGCGTCACGAAGCGCCACACGGCGTAACAAGCTGTCGAGATCGCTGTGGGCGCTCGGCGGCGGTCCGGTCATCGACCGGTAGCCTATCGCGCCGGTCACAGCGGTTGTCCGTGCCGGGCCTATCGCGGTGGTCGTGGGATCGGACACGACCGCCCGGCATGCCTCGAACCGTTGCCGGACGCGGTCGTGCAGTAAAGCGCCGCCATGGTGGCCGGTCACGGCGAAGGTGGCCCGCATACGGCCAGACAACTCCGACGCGGTGGCCAGACTTGCGACCGGGGATTGCACATTGGTTATTCGGCGCGGTACGCCCAGCGGACCGAACGATCGATGGCTGCCCGAGATTTTGCTCGCAGTCAAACGCCACCCGGGACGGCCTTCGCTCCGAATAGCAAGTGTCCCCACCCGGAAGCGGCGGCCCGGCCGCCGCGACGAAGGAGCCAACGCGCGATGACAGGCATGCGTCACACGATGCTCGCGGCGGGCCTGGCGGCGATCGCCGTCGCGGGCTTGTCGGCATGTTCGAAGAACAAATCGGAGTCCGGGGGGCAGACCAGCGGCAATCCGGCGGTCACTGCGACGGCCACCACCACCGCAATGGCTGAACCCGGGACCGACCTGATCGGTCCCGGATGCGCCGATTACGCGGCGTTGCACCCCAGCGGCCCGGCTTCGGTGGCCGGGATGGCGCAGGACCCGGTTGTGACGGCCGCGTCGCATAATCCCATGTTGAGCACGCTGACCGCGGCGCTCTCGGGCAAGCTGAACCCGAAGGTGAACCTGGTCGACACCCTCAACGACGGCCAGTACACGGTGTTCGCGCCGACCAACGCCGCGTTCGACAAGCTACCGGTGGCTACGATCGACGAGCTCAAAACCAACTCCGAGATGCTCAAGAGCATCCTGACCTATCACGTGGTGTCGGGTCAGGAGAGTCCTGCGAAGGTCGACGGCACCCACAAGACATTGCAGGGCGCCGAGGTGAATGTGACCGGCCACGGCAACGATCTGAAGATCAACGACGCGGGCCTGGTGTGCGGAGGGGTGCACACCGCGAACGCGACGGTCTACATGATCGACACGGTGCTGATGCCTCCCGGCCAGTAAGGTCCGTCACCTCCATAAGACAAGGCAGCTCGCTACGGCGGGCTGCCTTGTCCCATTGCGAACCCCTGATCAACCATCCAAGGCCGGGATGACAGCGAATACCAAATATGTTGTCACTGGCGCTGATCGGACTGCTCGGAGGGCTGGTCACGGGCATTTCACCCTGCGTCCTTCCGGTGCTGCCGGTCATCTTTTTCTCCGGCGCGCAGGCCGGCGCCCAGGGCGCGGTCGCGGTCAGGTCATCTCGGCCCTACCAGGTGATCGCCGGTCTGGTGGTGAGCTTCAGCCTGGTCACGCTGGCCGGTTCGGCCTTGTTGTCGGTGCTGCATCTGCCGCAGGACGTCCTTCGCTGGGCCGCCCTGCTGGCGTTGGTGGCGATCGGTCTCGGCTTGATCTTCCCGCGCATCGAGCAGCTGCTCGAGCGGCCGTTCAGTCTCATCCCGCGACGGGAGTTCGGGAGCCGCGCCGACGGGTTGGTTCTCGGCTTGACGCTCGGGGTGCTCTACGTCCCCTGTGCCGGGCCGGTGCTGGCCGCGATTGTGGTTGCCGGCGCCACTGCGCACATCGGTGTGCCCGTGCTCGTGCTCACCGCGGCGTTCGCCGTGGGAACCGGGGTGCCACTGTTGTTTTTCGCCCTGGCCGGACACCGCGTCGCCGAACGGGTCGGTGTTTTCCGGCGCCGTCAGCGTGAGATCCGGGTCGTGGCCGGCATCGTGACGATCCTGCTGGCGGTCGCACTGGTTTTCCACCTTCCGACGGTTGTGCAGCGGGCCATCCCCGACTACACCGGCGCACTGCAGAACAATCTGGGCGGCCAGAAATTGCAGCACCATCTCTTTCTTGGTGGCCTTGTCAACGACCAGAACAGACAGTTGTCGAACTGCACCCAGGACACGTCGCATCTTGAAAAATGCGGTCCTGCACCTGATCTCAAAGGCATCACTGCGTGGCTGAACACGCCCGGCGACAAGCCTATCGACCTGCAGGCGTTGCGGGGCAACGTGGTCCTGATCGATTTTTGGGCCTATTCCTGCGTCAATTGCCAACGCGCCATTGCCCACGTCGAGGAGTGGTATCGGGCCTACCACGGCGCCGGCCTGGAAATCATCGGGGTGCACACCCCCGAATACGCCTTCGAAAAGGTCACTGGAAACGTCAAACAGGGTGCGGCCGACCTGGGCATCACCTATCCGATCGCGTTGGACAACCGCTACGCCACCTGGACTAACTACCGCAACCGCTACTGGCCGGCCGAATACCTGATCGATGCCCACGGCGTGGTGCGACACATCCATTTCGGCGAGGGCGATTACGACGGCACCGAGCAGCTGATCCGGCAGTTGCTCACCGACGTCCACCCGGATATTCAGCTGCCGCCCCCAGTGGACGTGCGTCATACCACCGGGCCGCTCGACCGGACTCCGGAGACCTACTTCGGAGCCGGCAAAATGGTCAACTACGCCGGTGTCGGCCGTTACGACCAGGGGACGGCGACTTTTGCGTTCCCGCCGTCGCTGCCGAACGACTCCTTTGCGCTGCGGGGGCTCTGGACACTCGACTACCAGGGCGCAAGACCCGAAAGCAATACGGCGGGCGTCGAGTTGGCCTACCACGCCAAAGACGTCTACATCGTCGTCGGCGGAACCGGGCATCTGGTCGTGACTCGCGCCGGGAAGACGATCACGGTGCCGATCAGCGGCCCGCCTAACGCGCATCAGATCGTTGCGGGCTCCGAGGTCTCCAGCGGATTCCTGGAAGCGCGGCCCAGTGCGGGGCTGACCCTATATTCTTTCACCTACGGCTGACCGCGGCCCATCGAATCGCGGTGCCACCCGTCCGGAACCCACCCGGCTCCGAACCAACCATGTCAGCCGTGAACCAGGCGGCACCGCCGTCGCCGATACCGAGGAGCTCTGCACCATGAACACCATGAACAGAAAAAAAGCAGTTCTAGTGACGGCTTTCGCGGCCGCGACGGTTGCGGGTAGCGTCGTGACCTCGACAGCAGCAACCGCAGCGCCCGATCTGATCGGGCCGGGGTGCGCCGACTACGCGGCGCTGCACCCGGACGGTCCGGCCTCCGTCGCCGGGATGTCGCAAGACCCGGTGGCGGTGGCGGCATCGAATAATCCCGAGCTCACCACGCTGACCGCTGCTCTCTCGGGTCAGCTCAACCCCAACGTCAACCTGGTTGACACCCTCAACAGCGGCCAATACACGGTTTTCGCGCCCACCGATTCCGCGTTCAACAAGTTGCCGGCATCGACCATCGATGAACTCAAGACCAACGCCGACATGTTGAAGAAAATCCTGACCTATCACGTCGTTTCCGGTCAGTTGAGCCCGGCGCAGATCGACGGCTCACATAAGACTCTCGAGGGTGCATCGGTGAACGTGACCGGCTCGGGCGACGCCCTCAAGGTCAACAACGCCGGTTTGGTCTGCGGCGGCGTGCCGACCGCCAATGCGCAGGTGTACATGATCGACACCGTGCTGATGCCACCCGGGCAGTGAGGCCGGCGGCGCCGAAGTCGGCGGGTGCGGCTATGTGATGCCGGAGCCATCAACTGGGGCGGTGCCCAGCGTCCGCCACAGGAACGAAAAAATCAGCGCCGCCCGGAACGCGATCTGGGCGTTGTCGGCCGCACCGGCATGGCCGCCTTCGATGTTCTCGTAGTACCAGACCCGCTGCCCGGCGGCTTCGAGCGCCGCGGCCATTTTGCGCGCGTGCCCGGGATGCACTCTATCGTCTCGGGTCGACGTGGTGATCAGCACCGGAGGGTAGCGCACTTTCGACGAAATATTGTGGTAGGGAGAGTATTTCGAGATGAATTCCCAGTCGTCGGGATTGTCGGGATTGCCGTACTCGGCGATCCAGGAAGCGCCGGCCAGCAGCCGATGGAAGCGGCGCATGTCCAGCAGCGGAACCTGACACACCAACGCGCCGAACAGCTGCGGGTACTGGGTCAGCATGATACCCATCAACAGCCCGCCGTTGCTGGCGCCCTGTGCACCGAGCTGCTCGGCCGTCGTGACTCCGCGGTCGACCAGATCGGTTGCCACTGCAGCGAAATCCTCGGCCACCTTGTGTCGGCCCTCCCGCATCGCTTGGGTGTGCCAACCTGGGCCGTATTCACCGCCGCCACGGATGTTGGCCAGCACGTACGTGCCGCCGCGGGCCAGCCACAGCCGCCCCAACACGCCGTCGTACCCTGGGGTGCGGGCCACTTCGAACCCGCCGTAGCCGCTCAGCAGCGTGGGGCCGGTCGCGTCGCTGGGCCGCACCACGAAGTACGGGATCGGTGTCCCATCCTTGGACGCCACGAAATGTTGTGTGACACTGATGTTCTCGGTGTCGAAGAAGGCCGGCGCGGACTTGATCTGTTGCAGCGGCCCGTCGGCGGCACCGTGCAGCAGCCGCGATGGTGTGTCAAATCCGCTGGAATCCAGAAAGATCTCGTCACCGGTTGCGTCGGCGGCGACGATGACGGTGTTGGTGTTGGCGGGCACATCGGTGACCGCCCGGCGTTCCCAACTGCCGGGCGTGACGATCTCCACCCGGCTGGCCACGTCGGCCAGCGTGACCATCACCAACCGCTCGCGCGTCCACGCATACTGGTAGAGCGCGGTGTGCGCGTCAGGTTCGAATACCACATGTAAAGTCGCCGTGCCGGCCAGGAATTTCTCGTAGTCGGCGGCCAGCAGCGAACCCGCCGCATACGAGCGGGCGTCGGTGTGCCAGTCGGTGCGCAACTCGATCAGCAGCCATTGCCGATGCACCGAAATAGTAGCGTCGGTGGGGGTGGCAATGCGGATGAGCTCCGAGTCGTCCGGGAGGCCGCGAAGCTCGTAGACCTCGTCGTTGAAGAAGTCGACAGCGCGGTGCAGCAGGGTGCGCTCGAACCCCGGGGTGCGGTCGACACCCGCAGCGACGACAACGTCACTGTGGGCCCCTTCGAACACCGTTTGCGCCGCGGTCAGCGGCTGGCCTCGTTGCCACCGCTTGACGATCCGTGGATAGCCGGAGTCGGTCAGCGAGCCTTCGCCGAAGTCGGTGCCCACCAGCACGGTGTCCGGATCGGCCCAGCTGATGCGGGTCTTGGCCTCGCCAAGGGTGAACCCGTCGGCCACGAACCTCCTGGTGGCCATGTCGAACTCGCGGACAATCGCGGCGTCCGAACCGCCGCGGGACAGGCTGATCAGGGCACGGGTGTAGTCCGGCTCGATGACGTCGGCACCCGCCCACACCCAGTTCTCCCGGTCGGCTCGGCTGAGCTCATCGACGTCGATCAGCACGTCCCAATCCCGATCGCGGCGGTATTCCTCCAGCGTGGCACGCCGCCACAACCCGCGCGGGTTGGCCGCATCTCGCCAGAAGTTGTAGAGGTACTCGCCACGACGGCGCACATAAGGGATGCGGGCGTCGGTGTCGAGCACCTCGAGCGCCGCAGCGCGCATCCGCTCGAACTCCTCGCCGCCGAACTCGGCCACGGTGGGCTCGTTTCGGGCGCGTACCCAATTCAGTGCAGCCTCGCCGGTGATGTCCTCAAGCCACCGGAACGGGTCCGCCTCGTCGCCACCCGGGGCATTTCCACCCATGGAACTTATTGTGGCCCCGGCGGTAGTGTGAGCTGTATTACACGACAGATCGAGGAGCTGAGATCCGATGACCGTCTACGCACGTCCGGGAACCGCGGGGGCGCTGATGAGCTTCCAATCGCGGTACGACAACTTCATCGGCGGCGAGTGGGTGGCGCCGGTCGGGGGCCGTTATTTCGAGAATCCGACGCCGGTGACCGGCCAGACATTTTGCGAAGTGCCGCGTTCCGACGCGGCCGACGTCGACAAAGCGCTCGACGCCGCCCATCGCGCCGCGCCGTCGTGGGGTAAGACGGCCCCGGCGCAGCGTGCGGCGATTCTCGGTAAGATCGCCGACCGCATCGACGCCCACCGCGAGGAGCTGGCGGTGGCTGAAACCTGGGACAACGGCAAACCGATCCGGGAAGCGCTGAGTGCCGACATCCCTTTGGCCGCAGATCACTTCCGGTATTTTGCCGCCGCGATCCGCACCCAGGAAGGCACTCTGAGTCAGATCAACGAGGACACTGTCGCCTACCACTTCCACGAACCGTTGGGCGTGGTGGGACAGATCATCCCGTGGAATTTCCCGATTCTGATGGGTGCCTGGAAGCTGGCGCCGGCGCTGGCCGCCGGCAACGCGGTAGTGCTCAAGCCCGCCGAGCAAACCCCGGCTTCGGTGCTCTATCTGATGAGCCTGATCGGTGACTTGCTGCCGCCCGGCGTGGTCAATGTGGTCAACGGCTTCGGGGTGGAAGCCGGCAAGCCGCTGGCCTCCAGCGACCGGATCGCCAAGGTCGCGTTCACCGGGGAGACCACCACCGGGCGGCTGATCATGCAGTACGCCAGCCAGAACCTGATCCCGGTGACTCTCGAGCTGGGCGGCAAAAGCCCCAACATCTTCTTCGCCGACGTGATGGCCAAAAACGACGCCTTCTGCGACAAGGCGCTGGAAGGCTTCACGATGTTCGCCCTCAACCAGGGCGAGGTGTGCACCTGCCCGTCGCGCAGCCTGATCCAGGCCGACATCTACGACGAGTTTTTGGAGCTCGCCGCGATCCGCACCAAAGCGGTCCGGCAGGGCGATCCGCTGGACACCGAGACCATGCTGGGTGCGCAGGCCTCTAACGACCAATTGGAAAAGATCTTGTCCTACATCGAGATCGGCAAGGACGAGGGCGCCAAGATCATCATCGGCGGTGAATGCGCTGAGCTCGGCGGGGACCTGTCCGGCGGCTACTACCTGCAGCCGACGATTTTTGCCGGGCACAACAAGATGCGCATCTTCCAGGAGGAGATCTTCGGGCCGGTGGTGGCCGTGACGTCGTTCCGCGACTACGACGACGCGATCAGCATCGCCAACGATACCCTGTATGGCCTGGGCGCGGGGGTGTGGAGCCGCGACGGCAACACCGCCTACCGGGCCGGCCGCGACATCCAGGCCGGCCGGGTCTGGATCAACTGCTACCACCTCTACCCCCCGCACGCCGCGTTCGGCGGCTACAAGCAGTCCGGGTTCGGTCGCGAGACCCACACGATGACGCTGGAGCACTACCAACAGATCAAAAACTTGATGGTGTCCTACTCGGATCAGGCACTGGGGCTGTTTTGAATGCGCGACGATGCGCAGCGCAGCGATGAAACCCAGGAGCGCCGCGGCGTCGACCGGGTGGTGGTCACCGCCGCCGCGGCCGCCCTGCTGCGGCGACTGAGCGAGCAGCACGGACCGCTGATGTTTCATCAGTCCGGCGGCTGCTGCGACGGCTCCTCGCCGATGTGTTACCCGCAGGGAGACTTCGTCGTCGGTGACCGCGACGTGTTGCTCGGGGTGCTCGACATAGAATCCGGCTTAGAACCCGGCATAGAACCCGACGTGGAAAACGACGCCGACGGCGGGGTGCCGGTGTGGATCTCCGGGCCGCAGTTTCAGGCGTGGAAGCACACCCAGTTGGTCATCGACGTGGTGCCGGGCCGCGGCGGCGGGTTCAGTCTGGAAGTCCCCGAAGGTGTGCGGTTCCTGTCCCGCGGGCGGGCATTCCGCGACACCGAGGTCGCGGCCCTGGCGACCGCCCCGGTGATCACCGGCGCCGATTACGCCCGCGGCGAGCGGCCGGCGGCCCGCAGCCCGGTGGTGGCCGAGGCAGGTGACGTTTGTCGAGTACCTGCTGGGCACGCCGCACGCGCAGCGCGGTAGCCGGGCGTTGCCGCAGTAAGGTCCTCAACTGTGATACCGCTGCCGCGAGCCTGGGTGCTGGCCAGCACCATGCTGTTGGGTGTCGCCGTGGGGGTGGTGGCGGGAACTGCAGCCACCCTGCTGGTCTCGGTCCGGGTCCGGTCGGACATCGTGATCGGGCTGGTGGTCGGTTTACCCACCGTCGCCGGACTGCTGGTGATCCTGTCCTCCCGGCGTCGATGGGTGACCGGGCTGGGCGCGTTCGTGCTGGCGTTGGCACCGGGATGGTTCGGAGTGCTCACTGTGATCGAGGTGATGACCCCTGCCCGATAACGAGCACGACAACACGCACGACGGCGCCGAATCGCTGCCGCCGACCGAGCCGTACCTGCCGACCTTCCAGACCGGCGCGCTGGAGCTGGGGGAACCGCCGGCCGGTGAAACGCAGCCGGACGCGCGCAGCGTCGAGTTGGGCCAGCGCGTTACGTTCGGCGCCGAGCCGGTTGCCCCGCCCGCCCCGCCGCTGGCCGTGCCCAGCCGCTACCACTACCTGAAGTGGTGGCAGCTCGTGTTGACGCTGATCGCGGTGTGGCTGCCGGCTGCCGCGATCGGCCCGGGGCTGTTTTACTGGTGGACCCACGACATGTCGCCCCACAAGACCCCGGTCGTGTTCGTCACGTTTGTCTACGCCGTGGTCTGCGTGGTCGCGGGCCTGACGCTGGCGATGGTGCCGGATCGGCCGCTGTTGTCCGCGCTGGCCATCGCGATGATGTCGGCGCTGTTCGCCTCCGTCGCTGCTGCGGCCCCGTTCTACGGCTCCTTCTACTGTGCCCACACCACGGCGCCCTGCCTGCTGGGCGTGGTTCCGCACTGAGGCGCCCAGCCGACTCCCCATTCCGGCGGTTGGTGGTTCTCATCGTTTGGGACTATGGTCTACCGACGAGGCTGGCAAACCCACCTATCAGATCGGACGTGAGCACGATGGCGCAGCACGCCTGTCATGTCGAAGTCGTGTGCTTGACCCACCCGGCAGCGACCACGCCCGAACCCCGTTGAGGGCCCGTGGCCATCACCGATGTACCTCAATACGCCCATCTGAGCGACGCGGACCTCGAGGTGCTCGGGGCCGCGTTGGACGCGGTCCGCTCCGAGGTCGAGGATTCGCGCGGCGCCGAAGACCGGACGTACATCCGGCGGGTCATCGCTTTTCAGCGAGGCCTTGAGATCGCCGCAAGGGTGACGATCCTTGCCAGCAAAAGCAGGTATGGATGGACTCTCGGAACGGCGGCGCTCGCGGTCGCCAAGTGCATCGAGAACATGGAACTCGGCCACAACATCATCCACGGCCAATGGGATTGGATGAACGACCCGGAAATCCATTCCAATACCTGGGAGTGGGACAACGCCGGCCTCACGTCGCATTGGCGCTACTCGCACAACTACCGACACCACGTCTTCGCCAATAGCGTCGGGGTGGATGACGACCTCGGATTCCGGGTCATGCGCGTCACGCGGGACCAGCACTGGCGGCCGAGCGCGTTACTGCAGCCGGTGTACGCGGTGCTGTTGGCCCTTGCCTTCGAATGGGGCGTCGCACTTCACGGCTTGTACGCGGTGCAGGAACGCGAGACGACAGACACCGCTAAATCCCTCCACACCAGGGCGCTGATCCGCAAGATAGCTCGTCAGGTCGGCAAGGACTACGTGCTCTTTCCTGCGCTGAGTCGCCGCCGATGGTGTCGCACACTCGCGGCCACCGTGGTAGCCAACGGGCTGCGCAACGTATGGGCCTACGTGGTCATTGTCTGCGGGCACCTGGTGGACGGAGCGGAGAAATTCGCGCCGGCGGTGCTCGACGCGGAGACGAAGGCCGAATGGTATCTGCGGCAAATGCTCGGTACCGCGAACTTCCGGGCAGGCCCGGTGCTGAGGTTCATGAGTGGCAACCTCTGCTACCAAATCGAGCATCACCTCTATCCTGACTTGCCCAGCAGTAGGTACCCTGCGATCGCCGAACGGGTGCGCGCCTTGTGCCTTGCCCACGACCTGCCCTACACGACCGGCCCGTTACTGCGCCAGTATCTGCTCACGGTGCGCACAATCTGCCGATTGGCGCTGCCGGACCGGTTCACCTCGGAGGGCGCGCTCCCCACTGCCGCCACTGAGGCGCGTTGAGGCCGCGGCCGTAGCCCTCCCCGGAAGCACCGTCGGGAGCCGTCGGTGACGCGGGCCGGGCCCAGTCGCAGATCCCGCCGAATTCTTGGCCATTTAGGGTGGTGTCGTGAGCCATTTTGACGTCGTCGTTCTCGGAGCCGGCCCGGGCGGGTACGTCGCGGCGATTCGGGCCGCCCAGCTGGGGCGCAACACCGCCGTTGTCGAACCCAAATACTGGGGCGGAGTGTGCCTGAATGTCGGTTGCATCCCGTCGAAGGCCCTGCTGCGCAACGCCGAACTCGCGCACATCCTCACCCGGGACGCCAAGACGTTCGGGATCAGCGGCGAGGCGACCTTCGACTACGGCGTCGCCTACGACCGCAGTCGCCAACGTGGCCGCGGGCCGGGTCGCCGGGGTGCACTTCTTGATGAAGAAGAACAAGATTACCGAAATTCACGGCTATGGCCGGTTCACCGATGCCAACACGCTGTCGGTGGACCTCAACGACGGCGGTGCTCAAACCGTCACCTTCGACAACGCGATCATCGCCACGGGCAGCAGCGCCCGGCTGGTGCCGGGCACGTCGCTGTCGGCCAACGTCGTCACCTACGAGGAGCAGATCCTGTCGCGGGATCTGCCGGAATCGATCATCATCGCCGGAGCCGGGGCGATCGGCATAGAGTTCGGTTACGTACTGGCCAATTACGGTGTCGACGTCACCATCGTCGAATTCCTCCCCCGGGCGCTGCCCAACGAGGACCCCGAGGTATCCAGGGAGATCGAAAAGCAGTTCAAGAAGCTGGGCGTCACGATCCGCACCGGAACCAAAGTCGAATCGATTGTCGACGATGGCTCGCGGGTCACGGTGGCGGTCAGCAAAGATGGCCGCGCTGAGGAGCTCCAGGCTGCGAAAGTGTTGCAAGCCATCGGGTTTGCGCCCAATGTCGCGGGTTATGGGCTGGACAGGGCAGGTGTGGCGCTGGACGAACGCGGGGGCATCGGCATCGACGAGTACATGCGCACCAATGTGCCGCACATCTATGCGATCGGCGACGTCACCTGCCGTCTGCTGCTGGCCCACGTCGCCGAGGCCATGGGTGTGGTGGCAGCCGAAGCCATCGCCGGCGTGCAGACCATGCCGCTCGGCGACTACCGGATGCTGCCTCGCGCGACGTTCTGCCAGCCTCAGGTGGCCAGCTTCGGGCTCACCGAGCAGCAGGCCCGTGACGAGGGGTACGACGTCAAAGTCGCCAAGTTCCCGTTCACCGCCAACGCGAAAGCGCACGGGCTGGGCGATCCCAGCGGATTTGTCAAACTCGTCGCCGACGGCCGCCACGGCGAGCTGCTCGGCGCGCACATGGTCGGCCACGACGTCTCCGAGCTGCTGCCGGAGCTCACGCTGGCGCAGAAATGGGACTTGACCGCCGCGGAGTTGGCGCGCAACGTGCATACCCATCCGACGATGTCAGAGGCGCTGCAGGAATGCTTCCACGGCCTGACCGGCCACATGATCAACTTCTGAACACCGTGCGTACCGACTCGGTCGTGGCCACCATCGGCGGCTTGCTGCTGGGCTACATGGGCTGGCTGGTCGCGATCTCGATCGGCGCCGAGCTCACCACGGTGAGCCTGTGGAGTCTCATCGTGCTGGCGGCGTCGGTGCTGCTGGCGATCGTGGCCGGGCTGTGGGGATGGCGGCTGCGCCGGCGCGGCCGCCATCCCTGGGCGATGTTCTTCTTCATGCTGCCTATTCCCGCGGTCGTGCTCACGCTGGCTGTGTTGCGGTCGACCTATCTGTGACCGGGGTGGTCCAGCGGGATCGCCAGAGCCGACAACGTCGCCGCCAGACCGTCGTATTGGCCTGCCAGCATGCAAAACTCGATCAGCTGGCGCCGGTCGAGATGGCTCGACAACTGCTGCCAAACCTCGGCGCCGATCGAGCGGTTGTGGACGAACTCGTCGGTGGCGCGCAGCAGCGCCTGCTGGCGGGCCGTGAGCCCGCTGGTTTCGCCCGTCCCGTCGGGCCAGGCGAAGATCGCCTGCTGGGTCCGGGCACCCAGGCCGCGGCGTCGCGCGATCCGGCGGTGGTGCTGCAGTTCGTAGGCGGAGCCGCGCAGATGGGCCACCCGCAAGATCACCAGCTCGGTGTCGGCGCGCGGCAGCCGACCCCGCAGCAGCGCGCCGGAATACGGCAGCCAGGTCCAAAACAGCCGTCTGTGCTGGCCCAGAGTAGTGAACAGGTGCATCTGCGGGGCACCCACCACGCGCGCGCTCAGCTTGGCCAGCGCCCAGTTGACCACGCCCAGCTCACGCACCCGGCCCGACGACGGGATGCGGGCGGGCGGATCAGGTGCGGACCCGCTCACTGGCGCACCAGGTAGGGCGATACGGTACTGCGGTGCTCGTCGAGGTCGAGGGCGCGGCCGAGCGCCGGAAACGCTCGCTGCGGGCAATTGTCGCGCTCGCAGACCCGGCAACCCGCGCCGATCGGGGTGGCCGCAATATTCGGGTCCCCCGACAAGTCGAGTCCTTCCGAGTACACCAGCCGGTGGGCGTGCCGAAGTTCGCAGCCCAAACCGATCGCGAAGGTTTTACCGGGCTGCCCATACCGTGACGCCCGCCGCTCAACGGTGCGGGCCACCCACAGGTAGTTGCGACCGTCCGGCATCTGGGCGATCTGCACCAAGATCTTGCCCGGGTTCGCGAACGTCTCGTAAACATTCCACAGTGGGCAGGTGCCACCGCTAGAGGAGAAGTGAAAACCGGTCGCGGACTGACGTTTCGACATGTTCCCGGCGCGGTCGACTCGAACGAACGAGAACGGCACCCCCCGCATCGACGGACGCTGCAGGGTGGACAGCCGGTGCCCGATCGTCTCGTAGCTGACCGAATAGAACGCCGAGAGCCGCTCGATGTCGTACCGGAAGTTCTCGGCGACGTCGTGGAACTGGCGGTAGGGCAACACCGCGGCGGCGGCGAAGTAGTTGGCCAGTCCCAGCCGGGCCAGCGTGCGCGACTCGTCGGAGGTGAACTTGCCGTCGGTGACCAGGGCATCGATCAGGTCGCCGAACTCCAGGTACGCCAACTCGGCGGCCATTTTGAACATCTGCTGGCCCGGCGACAGGTGGCTGCTGATCTCCAGCGTTTTGGTCTGCGGGTCGTAGCGGTGCAGCACGGTGTCGCCGAGGTCGATCCGCTTTACGATGTGCACCCCGTGCACCTCGGTGAGTCGCCGCGACAGCTCACCGGCCAAGTCTCCGCGGTGCATCAGCAGCCGGGTGGTGAGTTCCTCGGCGGCGGTGTCCAGTTCGTGCAGGTAGTTCTGTCGCTCGTAGAAGTAGTCGCGCACCTCTTCGTGCGGCATGGTGATCGATCCGCTGCCGCTGCCGTCGAAGAACCGCTCCTCGGTGGCGGCGGCCAATTGCGCGGCGGTGATGCGGTAGCGGCGATGCAGGTTGACCATCGCCCGGGCGAACGCGGGGTGGGCGTTGACCACTGCGGCGACCTCGGGAGGATCGACGTCGATGTCGAGGTCGCGGTCCATCATCACCTCGCGAAGTTCGGCAACCAGCCGGGTGTCGTCCTGGGGGGCGAAGAACGTCGCATCCACCCCGAAGACTTCGGTGATCCGCAGCAACACCGCCACCGTCAACGGTCGGACGTCGTGCTCGATCTGGTTGAGGTAACTTGGCGAGATCTCGAGCATCTGGGCCAGCGCGGCCTGGCTGAATCCGCGCTCGCTGCGCAGCTGACGGACGCGTGAGCCGACGAACGTCTTGGACACTCGTCTAGGCTACCGGGTTGCGAATCCGCAGTTTGCAGGGTTGGCACAGCGGCCCGGATTGGCGGGGCGGCGTCGTTGTTTGGCATCCTTGTCGGCAGGAAGCCTGACCAGTCGCGCGAGAGTGGAGTCGTTGAGCCTCGACAAAGAATTGATGCCGGTGCCAGACGGTCACCCCGACGTCTTCGACCGGGAATGGCCGTTGCGCGTCGCCGACATCGACCGCGAGGGCCGTCTCCGGTTCGACGCCGCAGCCCGGCACATCCAGGACATCGGCCAGGACCACCTGCGTGAGCTGGGCTTCGAGGAGACCCACCCGCTGTGGATCGTGCGTCGCACCATGATCGACCTGATTCGCCCGATCGAGTTCCAGGACAGGCTGCGGCTGCGCCGCTGGTGTTCGGGCACCTCCAACCGGTGGTGCGAGATGCGGGTCCGTATCGATGGAAAGCGTGGCCGCGGCCTGATGGAGTCCGAGGCGTTCTGGATCAACATCAACCCCGACACCCAGGGGCCGGCCCGCATCTCCGACGACTTCGTCGCGGGGCTGCGGCGCACCACCGACGTCGACCGGCTCCGGTGGCGGGCCTACCTGGCGGCCGCCGGCCGCGACGACGCCCTGGAGATCCACGAGTATCCGGTCCGGGTCACCGACATCGACCTGTTTCACCACATGAACAACTCCGTGTACTGGGGTGTCATCGAGGACTACCTGGCGTCCCATCCGGCCATGCTGGAGAAGCCGCTGCGGGTCACCATCGAGCACGAGGCGCCGGTGGCCCTGGGCGACAAGTTGGAGATCATCTCGCACGCCTACCCGCCGGGCTCCACCGACCGGTTCGGTCCCGGACTGGTTGACCGTACTGTTACAACGCTCACATATGCCGTCGGCGACGAGCCCAAGGCCGTCGCGGCGATCTTCGCGCTGTAGCGCCCATCGCGGGCGACATCGATTGGCAAATACCGGCGTTCACCTGTGCAATCGGGTTACCGATGGGTAACGATGGCCGTGATCCTGCGAGTCGGCTCTTCGCAACTTTTGCAAATCCCCGCAAGGCCGTCACGAAAGTTGGCAAATGAAACGGGTAGACCTGCGGCGCTAAGTTATGTCATCGTCGGCTGAGCAAACCAGTGAAGCCGCTGGCAGGTTAACAGGCCTGAGAACTGGCCGGGCTTGGCCGCCGCGGTGACGGACCCGAAGGAGCACCTTGATGTCGACCGTTGGCGCGGCCAGAACTCCCGAGCAAATCCAGCACGACTGGGACACCAATCCACGGTGGAAGGGTGTGCGTCGGACCTACACCGCCGCGGACGTGGCGGCACTGCAGGGCACCGTGGTCGAGGAGCACACCCTGGCCCGCCGCGGTGCCGAAGTGTTGTGGGAGCAGCTGCACGACCTGGAGTGGATCAACGCTTTGGGTGCGTTGACCGGCAACATGGCCGTCCAGCAGGTGCGCGCCGGCCTGAAGGCTATCTACTTGTCCGGCTGGCAGGTTGCCGGGGATGCGAACCTGTCCGGTCACACGTACCCCGACCAGAGCCTGTACCCGGCGAATTCGGTGCCGCAGGTGGTGCGCCGGATCAACAATGCGCTGCTGCGCGCCGACCAGATCGCCAAGGTCGAAGGCGACACCTCGGTGCAGAACTGGCTGGCGCCGATCGTCGCCGACGCTGAGGCCGGTTTCGGGGGAGCGCTCAACGTCTTCGAGCTGCAGAAGGCGATGATCGCGGCCGGCGCCGCCGGGACGCACTGGGAGGACCAGCTGGCATCGGAGAAGAAGTGCGGGCATTTGGGCGGCAAGGTGCTGATTCCGACCCAGCAGCACATCCGGACGCTGACGTCGGCCCGTCTGGCCGCCGACGTGTGCGATGTGCCGACCGTCATCATCGCGCGCACCGACGCCGAGGCGGCGACGTTGATCACCTCCGACGTCGACGAACGCGACCGGCCGTTCATCACCGGCGAGCGCACCAGTGAGGGCTTCTACCGCACCCGCAACGGCATCGACCCGTGCATCGCGCGGGCCACGGCCTACGCGCCCTACGCCGACCTGATCTGGATGGAGACCGGCACCCCGGATCTCGAGCTGGCTCGCCAGTTTGCCGAGGCGGTCAAGGCCGAGCATCCCGACCAGATGCTCGCCTACAACTGCTCGCCGTCGTTCAACTGGAAAAAGCATCTCGACGATGCCACCATCGCCAAGTTCCAAAAGGAGCTGGCCTCGATGGGATACAAGTTCCAGTTCATCACGCTGGCCGGCTTCCATGCCCTCAACTACTCGATGTTCGATCTGGCCTACGGTTACGCCCGCAACCAGATGAGCGCCTACGTCGAGCTCCAGGAACGCGAATTCGCCGCCGAGGAGCGCGGTTACACTGCGACCAGGCACCAGCGCGAGGTCGGCGCCGGTTACTTCGACCGGGTCGCCACCACCGTCGACCCGCGTTCCTCGACGACTGCGCTGGCCGGATCTACCGAGGAGGGCCAGTTCCACTGAGGCTCGGTGGTGTTCGGCGGCCCTGCCCGGCCACCAGCTGAGCGAAGGTTTCCGGAAGGAGTGCTGTGCCGATCGAACGCATAGGTCGCGTCGGTGTGGTCGGGGCGGGCCAGATGGGCGCGGGGATCGCCGAGGTGTCCGCGCGCGCGGGTGTCGACGTGACGGTGTTCGAGCCCACCGAGGCGCTGGTCACCGCTGGTCGCGACCGCATCGTGAAATCGTTGGAGCGCGGCGTCAGTGCCGGCAAGATCACCGAGCGCGAACGCGACGCCGCCACCGCCCTGCTGTCCTTCACCACCAACCTCGATGATCTGGTCGACCGGCAACTGGTGATCGAGGCCGTGATCGAGGACGAGGCTGTGAAGGCCAAGATATTCGCCCAACTGGATGACATCCTCACTGACCCCGATGCGGTATTGGCCTCGAACACCTCCAGCATTCCGATCATGAAGCTGGCCGCGGCCACCAAAAACCCGCGCCGCGTGCTGGGCTTGCATTTCTTCAATCCCGTCCCGGTGCTGCCGCTGGTCGAGCTGGTCAGCACGCTGGTGACCGACGACGCCGCAGCCGCCCGCACCGAGGACTTCGCCGGTGCGGTCCTGGGCAAGCAGGTGGTGCGCTGCGCGGACCGGTCGGGGTTCGTCGTCAACGCTTTGCTGGTGCCCTACCTGCTGTCGGCGATCCGGATGGTCGAGGCCGGTTTTGCCGGCGCCGAGGACATCGACAAGGCCGTGGTCGCCGGGCTCTCGCACCCGATGGGCCCGTTGCGGCTGTCCGACCTCATCGGGCTCGACACGCTCAAACTCATCGCGGACAAGATGTTCGACGAGTTCAAGCAGTCGCAGTATGCGCCGCCGCCGCTGCTGCTGCGCATGGTCGAGGCGGGTCTGCTCGGTAAGAAATCCGGCCAGGGTTTCTACCGCTACTGAGCGCGCTACTAAGCTTGGTACGTGCTTACCCCGACACCGGGGTCGGCCATTTCGACCCGGATCACGGGGTGGGGTGCGCGCCAAGCTCGCATCGCGATATTGCCGCCCCCACGCGTGCGGTAGGGTGCTATCAAAACAGTGCGGACAGCGTGAACGGGGTAGTTGGTTCTATGACGAAATTAAGGCCCTACTACGAAGAGGCGCAAGCGATCTACGACATGTCCGACGAGTTCTTCTCGTTGTTCCTCGACCCCACGATGACTTACACGTGCGCGTACTTCGAGAGAGAAGACATGACGCTGGAGGAGGCTCAGCTTGCCAAAATCGATCTGGCGCTGAGCAAGTTGGACCTCGAGCCGGGGATGACGCTGCTCGACGTCGGTTGCGGATGGGGCGGGGCCGTGGCCAGGGCGATCGAGAAATACGACGTCAATGTCATCGGTATCACCCTTAGCCGCAACCAATACGAGTACACCAAACGGAAGCTGGCAAGCATTCCGAGCAAACGGACCGCACAAGCGCGGCTGCAAGGCTGGGAAGAGTTCGACGAAAAAGTCGATCGGATTATCACCGTGGAGGCCTTCGACGCGTTCAAGAAGGAGCGTTATCCCGCGTTCTTCGAACGGTCTTTTGACATTATGCCCGGCGACGGCCGGATGTTGTTGCACAGCCTATTCACCCATCCCTGGACCTACTGGCACGAGCACGGCATCCCGGTGTCGATGAGCGATTTGCGGTTCATGCGTTTCATCGGCCAAGAGATCTTTCCCGGCGGGCAAATGCCCTCGAAAGAGGATATCCTCGAGTTTTCCCAGGCTGCCGGGTTCTCGGTCGAGAAGATCCAATCGCTTAACCCGCACTACGCGCGAACCTTGGACACCTGGGCGGCCAATCTCGAGGCTCATCGAGACCGCGCCATTGCCGTCCAGTCCGAAGAGGTCTACAACCGCTACATGCGTTATCTGGTGGGCTGTGCGGATTTCTTCCGGCGCGGCATCACCGAAGTCGCTCAGTTCACCCTGACCAAATAAGCACCCAAAAAGCCGCTGGGGTTAGGAGCGTGGTGTGCGGGTCTAGTGGTGCGTGCAGAACATGATCGGTTTGACTGTGCATCCAGGGCGACGACACGCCGCTTAGCCTCAAGTGATCGCTGCAACATCTTAGCGAGAGGTGTTGGCAGCAATGGGGTACGAGACGGGGTTTCGGCGGCAGGGTGTTCATCTTGATGTTATGTCAGCAGCGTCGGTGCGGGAAAGGTTCTGGGAGGCGCTGGGGTCGGGGTTGTCACCGACGGCGGCGGCCACGGTGGCCGGGGTATCGGGCAACACAGGGCGGAAGTGGGCCAGAAACGCCGGCTACCAGACCAAGCCTGAGCATTACGGGCTCTTCTTCATGATCCTGGGAGCTGGGGGTCCGGGCGAGACCCGCTTGAGGCTTTGAAATGAGCTGATCGTGGGCCTGGGGCTCGGCATGATCCGTGATGACAAACCAAAGTTCACACGGATTGTTGAGGAGCCCCAGGTTGGAAACAGAGGTTACCGGATCGGTGGTTGCTGCGTTGTTCGGATTGGATGGGTTTCGGGTACTGGCCGCCGCGGATGCCGGCGGTGAGGTGGAATTGCTGGTAGAGACCATCACCGAAGCGGTAGCGTGCCCGGAGTGCGGCGCGGTGGCGCGGGCCAAGGATCGCCGCCCGGTGTGGGTGCGCGACCTGCCGCTTGGCGACAGGCCGGTGGTGGTGTGCTGGCATAAACGCATCTGGTGCTGCCCGCATGCGTTATGTCCGAAAAAGACGTGGACTGAGCAGCATCCTGCGATCCAGCCGCGCGCGTGTTTGACCGAGCGGGCCCGGGGGTGGGCGTTCAAGCAGGTCGGTGCCCACGACGGCGCCGTCTCGCGGGTCGCCTCGGCGCTCGGTGTGGGCTGGGCGACCATCATGCGGATCGTCACCGCTCGCGGTAAGCCGCTCATCGACGACCCCGCCCGGCTGGATGCGCCGAGGGCGATCGGGGTGGATGAGACCGCGTTCTTGCGCGCGACTGGACAGCATCCGACGAAGTATGCGACCGGCATCGCTGATCTGACACCGGGTCAGCCGGCGCGGCTGCTCGAGGTGGTCGACGGCCGCTCCGGTGTGGTGCTGGCCAGCTGGCTTTCCGAGCGTGACGACCAGTGGAAGGCGCAGATCGCCACCGCGTCGCTGGACCCATTCCGCGGCTATGCCAGCGCCTTAAAACAGCAGTTGCCGCGAGCGGTTCGCGTGCTCGACCCGTTCCATGTCACCAGGCTTGGGCTGACCGCGCTCGACCAGGTGCGTCGCCGCGTGCAGCAAGATAGCCACGGGCATCGGGGTCATCGCGGCGACCCGCTTTACGGGATCCGCCGCATCCTGCGGTGCCGCGCTGACCGGCTCTCCGAGCGGGCCTGGGATCGGCTGCGGGCCGGACTGCTGGCTGGTGACCCGCACGGGGAAATCACCGCGGCCTGGAGCATCGCCCAGGATCTGATGCGCTGCTACCAGCTGCGCGACGCCAACGCCGCGGCAGCGGTCATCACCGCCGCCCGCGACTGCCCCGTTCCCGAAGTCGCCCGCCTGGGAAAGACCTTGCACACCTGGCGGGTGGAGTTTCTGGCTTACTTCGCCCACACCGACGTCTCCAACGGGCCCACCGAATCGTTGAATCTGAAGATCAAAAACACCAAGCGCACCGCGCGCGGATTCCGCAACTTCGACAACTACCGGCTGCGGCTACTTCTCAACCACGGCCGAATCCAGAACAATCACCAGACATCACGGATTAGAACCCGACGTCCCAGCTTGGTGGCGTAGAGCC
>NZ_VYIK01000229.1 GCF_008709575.1 Mycobacterium sp. | reverse complement strand
CAGCATTGGGTAATTTTCCAAGCCCATCTCTGCGGCGAAGTCAGACGCAAACCACGCCCGAGCGATCGGATTGTTTCGATACCAGTTGATCCGGGAGGCCGCCGATGCGGCGCATTCGGCCAAGGAGCGCGGAAAGATGGTGCGTGAGTTGGCTTCGCGCGAGCACACCGATCCCTTCGGGCGGCGGGTGCGCATCAGCCGCCAAAGCATCGACCGCTGGATACGGGCCTGGCGTGGCGGCGGGTTCGACGCATTGGTGCCCAACCCGCGTCAATGCACCCCGCGTACCCCGGCCGAAGTGCTTGAGTTGGCGGTGGCGCTGCGGCGGGAAAATCCGGATCGCACCGCCGCGGCGATCCAACGGATCCTGCGGACCCAGCTGGGCTGGGCGCCCGACGAGCGCACCCTGCAACGCAACTTCCACCGGCTCGGCCTCATCAGCGCGGCGGCCGGGGGGTCGGCACCGGTGTTCGGCCGCTTCGAGGCCGAGCATCCCAACGACTTGTGGACCGGGGATGCATTGCACGGCATACGCATTCAAACCCGCAAGACCTATTTGTTTGCGTTTTTAGATGATCATTCCCGACTGCTGCCCGGCTATCGGTGGGGTCACGCCGAGGACACGGTGCGGTTGGCCGCCGCGCTGCGACCGGCACTGTCTTCTCGTGGTGTCCCCAAGGCGATCTATGTGGATCGGGGCTCGGCCTTCGTCGATGCATGGTTGTTGCGGGCCTGCGCGAAACTCGGTGTTCGCCTGGTTCATTCCGCACCATATCGACCCGAAGGACGGGGAAAAATCGAGCGCCTGTTTAGCCTGAATCCGTGGAAGGTCGGTCGTTGTTGATCGGCGTGTGAACAGCGAAA
>NZ_VYIK01000228.1 GCF_008709575.1 Mycobacterium sp. | reverse complement strand
CCACACCTCGACCACCTCCGCCGCCAACGCGCAAACCACGCTCTCAGGGTTCACAGCGGCGCTACTTGCGGCGCTGCAGCAACTCGTATCGCACGACCCGTTTGGTGCAACACCCCTCATCGGACCCACCCTTTGGTGGTCCATCGCGGGTCCTGTCGGGCCACCGAACTTGGCGACGCGCATCGTCACCGTGGCGCAAGCGGCAGCGAGCAGGCTCGCTGAGGCTGAGCTGGAATCCGCCCCCGCGAGCTGGGCCGGTCCGGGCCTGACGCCGGCGATTCTGGCCGGCGCGCAAAGCCCGAGCCTAAGTGGCGGCCCGGCCGGGGTGTCGGCTGGCTGGGGTCAGGCAGGCTCGATCGGTGGTCTCTCGGTGCCGCGGAGCTGGATCGCGGCAACCCCGGCGATCAGCCCCGCCGCTGCGGTGGCGCAGCCCGCCAATATTGGCGCCGCAGCGGCGGTAACCGGAACTCCTTGGCATGAAATGGCATTAGCGCATCTACCGGCTGTGCAACAATAGCTTGTCCTATAACCATTTAGCGTTCTGGGACTGCCTCAGTGCGAAATAGACCGGCTTGCAAGTAGAATGCGGGAAGTCAGCCACCAATGCAGATCCTGGTGGTCCATTGCGGGTCGGGACTGGCGTCGAGCCTTTTTACCCGCCTTCGTCGCGGTGATCGTCACCGCTTGGCTGAGCTCGGTGTCTGCGTCCGAGAAGACCGCACATAGCGGGCCCACGTCACGATCGTGGCGCCGAGGTAGCACACCAAAAAGGCCACGAATGCCGGCGTCTCGGTGCCGGTGCTCGCATAAGACTGCCGCAGGGCCACGTTAGTCCCCATGGCGCCGAGCGCGCCGATCGTGCCGG
>NZ_VYIK01000227.1 GCF_008709575.1 Mycobacterium sp. | reverse complement strand
GCCACGACGAGCGGGCAGTGTCACGATCCGGATGTCTTTTACTTCGGTGCCAGGACGCCGCGGCGCACGAGTTCGCTCACCGCGATCTTGGCCATCACGTCGGCGCAGCCGCTGCACGCCGCTCGCGCGGCGCCGGGATCACGCCGGTGGATGGCGCTGGTCTCGTCTTCGTAGAACGGCAGCATTTCAGCAGTGGCGTTGGGATAGCTCAGCAAGAACACGCGGGGAATCAGGCCCAGCGACGCCCGGATCATTGCCTGCAGCCGCGGTCCGGCGTACTCGTCGACGATCGCGCAGCGATACTCATGTGCGGCCCGCACGAAGGTGCGCGCTTCCCTCGCGTTGCGCAGGGTCGGCATCAGCGTTTCCAGCTGACCCAGGAGCCGCGGGGTCGGGTGGGCCGCCGCCCGCGCCGATGCGACGCCGTTGAGCACGCCGTGCAGCTCGTGGTGTTCGTGGACGGTGTGCTCGTCGAACCGTTCGACGAACGCGCCGCGATGGTATCGGGTGGACAGCAACCCGTCGTGTTCGAGCTGGACGATCGCCTCTTGCACCGGCACGCGGCTCATTCCCAGTTTTTGGGCGACCTCGTTACGGTCGACCCGATCACCGGTGCGCAGCTTGCCGGTCACCACCAGGTTGAAGATGTGTGCAACAACCTGGTCTTTTTCCTTCACCCCGTATGTCTTCGGCATCGCCCTTCCCGCGAATTTGTGGGCCAGTTTCGCACGCCGACGGCACTGAAGGGGACTTAACGGCGATCACGCCAGCGGCACAACGCCTCGGCGCCGCGCAGGTCGTAGTCCGGGCCGGAGGTGCCGATAGTCAGCAGCGTCACGCCGAGGTCGACCAGCGACTGGGCCTGTGCAA
>NZ_VYIK01000226.1 GCF_008709575.1 Mycobacterium sp. | reverse complement strand
CATGCGTGAGGCACCAACCACCGCTTCGCGCTCACTTTTAGCTGAGGCACCTCGATCCGGCCGGTCCGGTCCGGACCTGAGATCATAGGAGGGTGACGACCGGTTCCGCGGATCCCGTGGTGATCAAGGTGTCTCCGATGGCGCACTTCGCGGTGGGCTTTTTGACACTGAGTTTGCTGGTGCCGGTACTGGCCTGGCCGCTGACCGCACCGCTGCTGGTGATCCCCGTCGTGCTGTCGGCCCTGATCATTCGGCTGCGCACGGTGGCCGACCACGACGGGGTGACCGTGCGGAGGCTGCTCGACGAGCGCCGGGTGCGCTGGGACGAGATCGAGGGCCTGCGGTTCAGCCGCGGGTCGTGGGCGCGCGCACGACTGGCCGACGGGGCCGAACTCCGGCTGCCGGCAGTCACCTTCGCGACCCTGCCGGTGCTGACCGAGGTCAGCGCCGGCCGGGTGCCCAACCCGTATGCCGGTTAAGCCAGCGGGTTCGCGCCGTTGAGCAGCACCCACACGGCGACGCCGGCGCCGATGCCCACCAGCAGCGCGGCAAACGACCCGATAAAGGGCCGTCGCGCCCAGCCGCGCCCGGCGTCGAAGCCGTACCGGCCGGGCCCGATCAGGATCACGGCGGCGGCCATGACGATCAGGGTGATCCCGTACTCATGGCCGCCCGGCAGGAAGAACGGGAGAGATCGTGGATGCGGGTGGGCCGATATCGCGGCGAGCAGGCCGTTGATCAGGTAGGCCAGCGCCCCGGCGGCGGCCAACGGGGTGAACAGCCCCAACACCAGCAGCACCCCGGCGAGCACGAGCTGCAGGCCACACGGCTCACCTCCAAGCACCCGGGGGTGGCCGAGCCCGAGGTGCC
>NZ_VYIK01000225.1 GCF_008709575.1 Mycobacterium sp. | reverse complement strand
ACCGGCGCCGGCGGCCATGCTTTTCCCGTGTCGTGGAGTCGGTGAAGTCGAGATCCTCGACCGCGATCGCTTTGACCCCGGTGCCCCCACCGACCTCGAGACCATGCGCGTCGTCGAAGGAATACTGGCCATCTTGCTCGCCGGCGGCGTGAGGCCGCAAGCCGCCGCCTGGGTCATCGACGCTCTCTTGCTCTACGTGGCCGCCTACTGTCTGGAGGAATCGATCGTGCGCCAGCGATCCGCCCATGACGACGTCGCTTGGGTTCTCGACCGCGACGAACTGCTACGCCGGTTCACCGCCCTGCCCGCCGAAACCTTCCCCCACACCAGCCGCCACGCCGCCGAGCTCATCGCCGGCGAAGGCCACGACCGGTTCGACTTCACCCTCACCCTCATGATCGACGGCCTCGCCCATCGCTAGCCGCCGCCTTCGCGCCGCTACGGGCTGACGAGCAGGACATTGGCCGGGATGCAGCCGGCCGTGCCGTACACTCGCGACAACGATTACGCGTTCCTTGCTGGCGCCTCCAACTGCCCGCATGAGATTGAAGAGATACAGGCTGCTAAAACGGCGGCGGCTCTTCGTCGTTGTCACATGATGCGGGGCCAGCGGAGGCCAGTTGGCGGTCGCGCCGGCTTCGACGGTTGTGCCGGCGTTGCCCGGCGACGTAGTCGGCGTGGTTCTGGGCGCGGGTGCGCCGACGCCTGGGCACCATGGCGGTGCGGTCAGCGCCCCGCTGGGTGGGTGTCGGCGTGGACGGGGCCAGGTCACCGGTCGGGGTGCACAGGCCGGGAAACAGCAGCGCGCTGCCCGGGGTGGTTGGACCTCCCCCGTTTTCCCGGAGACTTTTCTATCTGGGATCGGTGCCCTCG
>NZ_VYIK01000224.1 GCF_008709575.1 Mycobacterium sp. | reverse complement strand
CACTCGAACGCCGGAGTGTTGATGTCCCAGCCGTTGTAGTCGTCCTGGGCGCGCAGGCCGTCGAGCAGGTAAAGCGCCGGCGAGTTGGATCCTCCGCTTTGGAACTGCACCTTGATGTCGCGGCCCATCGCCGGCGACGGAACCTGTAAGTAGTCGACCGGCAGACCGGGCCGGGAAAACGCCTTCGCGGTCGCCCAACCACCGGCAAGCCCCACCAGGCCCGGCAGCGCCGCGGCCGCAACCGCGGCCACCACCAGCCGACGTGCCAAGCCGCGCAGCCTTGCGTTCACAACTGCCATGTCTGCCCCTGATCTGTCTGACCTCATTCGTCTGGTAGGTGAGGTGCCCCGAGAGGCGGCCGTTCAGCGGAGTGTCGAGCGGGGTGTGTGAGGTGAATAATGCAATTGCACAATGTCTTTGAGCTAATCTTTGAGACACACCGGTGAGAGCGTCGAAGACGTGGCATCGCGTGGAACCGCAGATCACGCGAACCGTTCGAGCCAAGTCGTCAGCGCGTACAGCCCACCGTAGGTTCCGATCGCGATCGCGAGTACTGTCGCCAGTCGCCACCGCAGTCGCCGGATACCGGCGATGCTGCATTGATTGCGCCGCCGCAACGCGATCCAGCTCAGCAGCACCAGCATACCGAGCCCGCCCAGGCGGAACCACCACGCGTAGTTACCATAAAGGTCGTTGGCCCAGGCTAATGCCGTAGCGGCGCTGGCGATTCCGAAAAGTGCAAGGACAGTAGGGCCAGCGCAGCAGAGAATGCCGACCAGTCCGCCGGTGATGCCGATGCGCCACATCGGCAGCGCGCCGCTCGCCGTCGAGCGGCGTCCCGGGGTGTGATCCTCAGCTGCAGTCGGCTTGATG
>NZ_VYIK01000223.1 GCF_008709575.1 Mycobacterium sp. | reverse complement strand
GTGACGTCCAGATCACGGTGCCGTCGGGCAGCTGTTCGTCCGACCAGCCCCAGAACGTCTTGACCAAATGGTGCTTGCGACAAACGCATTTCAAGTTCCTGAGAAGTTGGGAATCTACCCCCTGCGAGGAACTCGACCTCGTTTTCGATCGCTTAGATCGGCAGCCGGCGGATACGTATCGTCTTCTCGCCGAGCACAACGACGGCCCCCTCCGCTAGCTCGTCCTGCACGACAGGCAGGTTGGCGATGAGCAGGCGGGCTTGTTGGGACGCACGTCGACCGACCGCGCGGCGTATCAGCGCAACCGACGGCTCGCTGGCACTTGACCGAGCCAGCAAGGTGGCAAAATCCGTATCTGCGCTGATCAACACACGCCCCTCGGCCGCAGCCAACGCGAGGACCACATCATCAGTCGCACTTGCCAATCCACGGTCACGAACATGGACGACGTCGTGACCGTCCTCGATGAGAAATCTGGATAGTGCAGGCGAAAGATTCTCGTCCAGCAACAGTTTCATGCGGTCGGACGCAGCGGCAACTCTCGCTCCCGTACTGCCTCGGCCGCGTAGCGCAGAGCCTCGGCGACATCTTCTTCCTCAAGGTCGGGAAGCTCGGCAAGAATCTCCGGCGGCGTCATCTGGTCAGCAACCATCGCGACCACAGTCGCCACCGGGATCCGCAAGCCCCGGATGCACGGCATACCCCCCATGACGTCCGGATCGACGGTGACGCGGCTGAATCGCATGCCTACAAGGTTAGCCGGTCACGACACGCGTGTCGGCAAGTTCCGAACGGCGACCGACCCACTCATGCCGGTGACCTAATGAGAACTAGCGGGTCAGTCATCGGGCAGACTCGCTACCGGTAGCGGCCG
>NZ_VYIK01000222.1 GCF_008709575.1 Mycobacterium sp. | reverse complement strand
CGCATGTATGCCGGGGCGGGGGCGGGGCCGCTGATGGCGGCCGCCACGGCCTGGGACCAGGTGGCGACCGAGTTGGCGACGGCGGCCAGTTCCTATCGCGGGGTGATCTCCGAGCTGAGTGACGGGCAGTGGACGGGGGCCTCATCAACGGCGATGAGCGCCTCCGCCACGTCGTACCTGACGTGGATGACCACCACCGCCGCCCAGGCCGAGCAGACCGCCAATCAGATCCGATCGGCGGCGGCGGCCTATCAGGCGGCCTTTGTGGCCACGGTGCCACCGGCGCTGGTGGCGGCCAACCGGGCGACACTGGCGGCGTTGGTGGCCACCAACATTGTCGGCCAGAACACTGCGGCGATCGCGGCCACCGAGGCGCAGTACGCCGAGATGTGGGCCCAAGACGCCGCGGCGATGTACGGCTATGCCGGGGCCGCGGCGGCGGCCACCAAGGTGACCCCGTTCAGCCCGGCACCGAACAACACCAACCCCGACGCGGCGGCCGCCCAGGGCGCGGCGGTCAGCCACGCCAGCGCCGCATCCGCAGCCGCCACGGTGCCCAATCTGTTGAGCCAGCTGTCCTCGGGAGCATCGTCGACCGCCCTGTCACAGATCACCGGCTCGATAGAATCCCTCTACGAAGACTTCGGCGGTTTCGGAGTTTTTTATGCTGCGAGCGCTTTTTCTACTACCGGCACCCTGTTCACCCTCTTCCCGATGATTGCGACGTCGGAGGGTCCGCTGGTGGCGGCGCTGTCTGCGGCGGCGTCCTCGGCGGGTGCGGTGTCGCCGGAGCTTGGTGCCGGGCTGGGGACTCTGGTCAGTTCTTCCGCGCCGGTGGCGGGCGCATCGGGTTTGGCGGGCGCATCGGGTTTGGCGGG
>NZ_VYIK01000221.1 GCF_008709575.1 Mycobacterium sp. | reverse complement strand
GGCTGAGGTTGCGGCGCCGGCCCCGCCGTTGCCCGCAGTGCCGGCATCCCCGCCGGCCCCGCCGGCCCCGCCGGCCCCACCGGTACCCGAGCCGAGGGCAGCACCGCCGGCATCACCGTTAGCTCCTGGGGCGCCCACACCGGCCAGACCGCCTTCACCGCCTTTGCCGCCGGCCACGCCGTTGCCGCCGTTACCGCCGTTGCCGCCCGTGCCGCCGGCGCCGCCGGCCGCACCGGCCCCGCCGTCACCCGTGCCGGTGCCCTCACCCCCGTGCGGATCGATGATAATGGGTTCCGAGGGTGAGCCGCCGGCGCCGCCTTCGCCGCCCTCGCCGCCGTCGCCGCCGGTTTCGCTGGTGCCGTTGTAGGTGATGGCGTTGGAGCCGGCACCGCCGTTGCCGCCGGCGCCGCCGTCGCCGTTGGCGCCGGCCGCGCCGCCGTTGTAGTTACCGGTGATCGCGTTGCCGCCGTCACCGCCGTCCCCGCCGGCGCCGCCGGCGCCGCCTTCGCCGCCGTTGTAGCCGTTGCTGTTGACGCTGTTGCCGGTGACCTGGAAGCCGTCGCCGCCGTTGCCGCCGGCCCCACCGTTGCCGGCTGCTCCACCGGCGCCGCCGTCACCGCCCAGCTTGCCGCCGTTGCCGCCGGCACCGCCGTCACCACCGGTGCCGCCGTTACCGCCGGTGCCGCCGTTGCTGTCGACCGGCGCGACACCGTTGGAGCCGGCCCCGCCGTTACCGCCGGTGCCGCCTTGGCCGCCGTTGGCGACCCCGGCGCCGCCGGTGCCGCCTTGGCCGCCCTCGCCGCCGTTACCGCCGGCATAACCGTAGCCGGCGTACTGGCCGGAGGTGATGTTACCGAAGGCGTTGCCGCCGGCGCCGCCGTCGCCGCCG
>NZ_VYIK01000220.1 GCF_008709575.1 Mycobacterium sp. | reverse complement strand
CGCCGCAGCGACGGGCCTGCATCGTTCATCACGGCGGGGAATGGTCGGCGCCGTGATCGCTGCCATCAACGTGGCGGCGAACTCGGCGCACAGCGCGCCACATGACGACCACCGCGAACGGGATGACTACCGCGGTCGTGATGGTCTCGTTGAACGGAGTGCCGAGCGACTTAAGCCCTTTGGCCAGATAGTCAACCAACCGACCATGAGGTGATTGCGGCGATTGAGAATCCCTCGACCGTCCAGCTGGAGCCGCAGTTGCCGCGTCTGACCCCGGTGCAGCCCGCTGAGCAGCTGCTGAGTGGCTATCTCCGCGGCCACTTTCACCCGGGTGCGGAGCACATCGGCAGTACGGAAGACCCGGCCCGACAAGCCCTCTATCCGGTGCCTGGCGGCCTCCACGGTGGCCACCGCCGGTACCAGGCGCCGGCGCAAAAATGTGAACACCCCCAACAGATCGGGCAGTGAGGACCGGCGCAAGTACTCGATGCGTTGTTAGACGTTCGCGTAATAGGCTGTGGCCGCGTCGAAGCGGCCAGCATGTGTCGCGATCTCGCACTTGGCGACCGCGGCCAGTTTGGTCAGCTCGTCAAGCAGCTGGCGATCGTCAGGCTGCTCGTCCTCGATATCCCGTGTCAGTTCCGCGAGCCGGGCCTCCAAGTCGGCCATGCGCGGCACTAGGTCCCGAGCGGCCTGTGGCCGGCGCCGCCGCGGCGCCAGTCGGGTCCCAGGTTGACCAGCGTGCGCATTACCCAGGATCAACCCGGCGTGTCGGTGCGGCGACACGCACGCTCGATTCTCGTACGGAGGCGCAGCCGCGGCCCGGTGACCAGATCGTCAGAAGCCCAGGCTGGATGGCCCGCTACACCACCCGTCCGCGCGCCAGACTGC
>NZ_VYIK01000021.1 GCF_008709575.1 Mycobacterium sp. | reverse complement strand
CACGTCAACGAAACCCCCTCGCTCGCGGTCGAAGCCATGAAGCGATGGCCGCAGCACGTCATGCCGAGCGCCGACGGCCGGCCACGATTCCTGATCGAGGGTCGCCACTACCCCCAAGACCACGGACCGGGCGCGGGTGTGCCCGTCGAACACGGATTGAGCACAGCAGCCGGCCTGAATTGCTCGACGGTCGACGGGGTGCTCGGCAACGCCGATCGTGACCATATCGACACGATGGTGCTCTATCCCAGCCTCGGGCTGTGCGCGCCGACTCTGCAGGATCCCGAGTTCGCCGCCGGGTTCGCCCGACTCTACAACGCCTGGATCGCGGATTACTGCCGGCCGACCAACGGCCGGCTGCGCGGCGTCGGGGTGACCCCGATCGAGCACGGTCCGGTCGCGATCGACATCATGGGCGAGGCGAAGGAGCTGGGTCTGGTCGCCATGTTGTTGCCGCCGGCGCTGCAGACCCGCAACCTCGACCACCCCGACCTCGACCCGTTCTACGCAGCCGCGGTCGACGTGCAGATGCCGCTGGGGATTCACGGTGTGCCCGGTTTCCATCTGCCGAAGATCGGCGTCGACCGGTTCACGAATTACATCCAGGTGCACTGCGTCAGCTTTCCGTTCGACCAGATGACGGCGATGACCGCGCTGGTCTCAGGTGGGGTCTTCGACCGTCATCCGGGCTTGCGGGTGGCCTTCCTCGAGGCGGGCGTGGGTTGGGTCCCGTTCTTCATCGACCGGTTGCACGAGCACTTCGAGAAGCGGGGCGACTGGATCGAGGGCGGCTGGCAGCGTGATCCGCAGGAGTACCTGCAAGCCGGCAACATCTGGGTGACCTGCGAGCCCGCGGAGCCCATCCTGCCGGGGGTCATCGACGTGCTCGGCGCGGACTTCATCATGTTCGCCAGCGACTACCCGCACTGGGACGGCGAATGGCCGGAGAGCACCAAGCAGCTGCGCACCCGCTCCGACATCGACGAGCACGCCCGCGCCAAGATCGCCGGCCGCAACGCGCAGCGCTTCTACGGACTCGATTGATTTCCGGACTCGCGGCGGGGTTGAGCCTCGGCGCCCTGCTCGCGCTGGCCTTCCCGGCGCCGTCTTGGTGGTGGCTGGCGTGGGTGGGCGTGGTCCCGCTGCTCTTGGTGGTGCGCGCCGCACCCACTCCGCACCAGGCGGCCGCCCGGGCCTGGTGCGCTCTGGCCGGCTTTGTGCTGGCCACCCAGTATTGGCTCGCACCCAGCGCCGGGCCGATGCTGGTGGTGCTGGCCGCCGGGCTGGGCGCCTTGTGGGCGCCGTGGGGATGGGCAGCCCACCGGCTACTGGCGCAACGCCCGCTGACAGCCCGCCGGATGCTGGCCGCCGTCCTCGTGTTGCCGAGCGTGTGGGTGATGGCCGAGGCCGTTCGGTCGCGGCCGGGTATGGGCGGGCCGTGGGAGTTATTGGGCGACTCGCAGTGGAACCGGCCCGCCACCCTAGCGTCCGCGTCGCTCGGCGGTGTCTGGCTGACGAGTTTCCTGCTCGTTGCGACCAACACGGCGCTTACCGGGGTGATCCTGGCCCGCTGCGTGCGCGGTCGTCTGGTCGCGTTCCTGGTCGCCGCTGCGTGTACTGCGGCGGGGCCGCTCTACTACGTGCTGGAGCCCAAGCCGCCGGCCGATGCCACGGTGGACGTGGCACTGGTGCAGCCCGGCGCCATCGTCGACTCGACGGCCCGGGAGAAAGCCGGGCAGATGCTCACGGCAGCGTTGGCCGCTCGCCGGGTGGATCTGGTGGTCTGGGGCGAAAGCAGTGTGGGGGTCGACCTCGCCAGTCACCCGACGGTCATGGCGGAGCTGATGGACCTGTCCCGACGTATCGGTGCGGATCTTCTGGTCAATGTCGATGCACCCGCGCCGACCGGCGGAATCTACAAGTCGTCGGTGCTCGTCGGGCCGACCGGGTCGCTGGGCGACTACCGGAAGGTCCGGCTGGTGCCGTTCGGCGAATACGTCCCGCTGCGCGCGGTCCTCGGCTGGATCACCCGCCACACCAAGGCCGCGGCCGAGGACCGCGGCCGAGGGAGTGGACCGGTGGTGCTGCATGCCGGCGCACTTTCCGTAGGGCCGCGGATCAGCTTCGAAGCACTGTTCGCCGACTTGGCGCGCCAAGACGTGCGACTCGGCGCCCAACTGCTGGCGTATCAGAGTTCCACCTCGACGTTTCAGGGCAGCTGGGCGCAGCCGCAGTTGGCCGGCCATATTGCCGTTCACGCCGTCGAGGTCGGGCATCCGGCCGTGCACACCGGGCTCTCCGGTGACAGCGCGGCATTCGATGCGCGCGGTCGGCGGCTGGTCTGGCTGGTCTCGAGTTATCGTGGCACCGCTGTCGTCCGGGTTCCGCTGGGGTCAGTCACCACCGTCTACCAACGGCTGGGGAATTGGGTGGTGGTTCTGTCAGGCACGATCACGGTGTGCGCCGGCGCTGCAGGAATCCTGCGGTGGTTAGCCGGCAGGGCATCGGCGCGGGCCTGAACCGCAGACTACGGCGCAGGCGGGGCGCCCCCGGGCGGGCCGGCCAGCCGGTTGAGGATGTCCAACGGCAACTTGACCTCCGCCGGCGACTTGCCCGGATCAGGGGTTGCCGTGTCGGTTTTCTGCCACGGCTGGCAGCCGTCAGTCTTGAACGCCTTGTCGCCCGGGTCGATCTGCACCACTTGAGGCTTTTTGCTCATCGCGTTGTCGATGATGACGGTCTTGTTGTCCTCGTCGCTGCCGACTCGCTTCCAGTAGCACGTGCCCCCGTTGACCGGGCCGGCCGAGCTGTAGGTGCCCGGCACGATATCGGTTCCCACCGCGTAGGTGCCGTCGTGGTCGATCGTCGTCTTGGGCTGCGGCGCCGGTGCGGGTGGTTCGGCTGCGGCGTGACCGCAATAGCCGACCCATCCCAGCGCGACGACTGTTCCAGCGATCGCTGTCGACGTGATCCTCACCTAGGCAATCATACGAGGATACCGCCCCGGCGAGGCGACTACGCCGACTTGCCGAGCAGCGGCAACAGCAGCCGCCGGCGCGCGGAGATCGCGTCGGCGAAGACGCGCAGCGCCTCGCGCACCGAGTCGACAACGGGACAGGCGAACGCGTCGCCGCTGAGGCTGCGCACCCGGGTCACCGCCGGGCTTGCCACCAGCACCCACTCGACCCCGGCGGCGCGACAGGCGTCATCGACGCGGTGCAGCAAGCGGATACCCTGCGGCGACATCCGCTGAAGACCACTCAAGTCCAGGACAATCGGGGTGTCGGGCAAAACGAAATGACTGCTGTATTCGCCGGCCCGGTCGACGTTGATCGCATCGATCGCGCCGCTGATCGACACCACGGTTGCCAGGTGGCGGCACTGCGCCCGGACCTGCGCGCCACCGCAGTCGAACGTCGGATCACCGTAGCGGGGCAGCAAGGAGGAACTCGTCGCGTCACTGGAATTAGCCATTGTCTGCCCCGCTTCGTCATCACGTTGCTGAATTGTGCCGGGAAGGTCCGGCCTCGACCTGATTGCCACGGTAACGGGCTACTTTAAGGTCACTGGGAGTGACCTCTAATACCTTGCTAAGAACCGATTTCCAGGGTCGCGGGCCCCGGTGCGCGGTCGATCAGGCCAGATCGAACCTGTCGAGGTTCATCACCTTGTCCCACGCGGCGACGAAATCCTGGACGAACTTCGGCTGCGCGTCGTCTGCGGCGTAGACCTCCGAGATGGCCCGCAGCTGCGAGTTGGAACCGAACACCAAATCGACCGCCGTGGCGGTCCACTTGACTTTGCCGGTAGCGCGATCACAGACCTCATAGACGTTCTCCGACGAAGCGGACGCTTTCCACTCGTTGCCCATGTCGCACAGGTTCACGAAGAAGTCGTTGGTCAACGTCTCGGGCCGATCGGTGAACACGCCGTGCTGCGCTTGACCGAAGTTGGCATTGAGCGCCCTCATGCCGCCGACGAGAACCGTCATCTCCGGGGCGGTCAACGTCAGCAGGGCGGCTCGGTCCACCAGCAGCCGCTCCGGTGCTTGCTTCTCCCCGGCGGGCAAGTAGTTGCGGAACCCGTCGGCCTTCGGTTCGAGCACCGCGAACGACTCGACGTCGGTCTGCTCTTGCGAGGCGTCGGTGCGTCCCGGCGCGAACGGGACGGTGATGTCGTGCCCGGCATTCTTCGCCGCCTGCTCCACAGCCGCGCACCCGCCCAACACGATCACATCGGCCAGCGAAACTTTCTTGCCGCCGGACTGGGCGGCGTTGAAATCCTGCTGGACCCGCTCGAGGGCTTGCAGGGCCTTGGCCAGTTCGGCCGGACTATTGCATTCCCAGTCCTTCTGCGGCGCGAGACGGACCCGTGCCCCGTTGGCGCCGCCGCGCCGGTCGGTGCCCCGGAAGCTCGCCGCCGACGCCCAGGCGGTGGCGATCAACTGCGGGATGGACAATCCCGACCCGAGCAACGTGCTCTTGAGCTCGGCGATGTCGTTGGCGTCGATCAACTCGTGGTCGACCTCGGGCACCGGATCCTGCCACAACTGCGGCTCGGGAACCCAGGGGCCCAGGTAGCGGCTCAGCGGTCCCATGTCGCGGTGCAGCAGCTTGTACCACGCCTTGGCGAACTCATGCTCGAGCTCTTCGGGATGATCCAGCCAGCGGCGGGTGATCTTCTCGTAGATCGGGTCCATGCGCATCGACAGATCCGTCGTCAGCATCGTCGGAAGGCGCTTTACGGACGGATCGAACGGATCAGGAATGATCGGTTCGGCGTCTTTCGCGGTCCACTGCCAGGCGCCCGCCGGGCTCTTGGTCAGCTCCCATTCGTAACCGTAGAGAGTTTCCAGGAAGCTGTTGTCCCACTTCGTCGGGGTGGGCGTCCAGACGACCTCCAGGCCGCTGCCCATCGCGTCCCTGCCTTTGCCGGTACCGAACGAACTCTTCCAGCCCAGACCCTGCTGTTCGATCGGGGCGGCCTCGGGCTCGGGGCCGACGAGTTCGGGTCTGCCGGCGCCGTGGGTCTTGCCGACCGAGTGGCCGCCGACCACCAACGCGGCGGTCTCGACGTCGTTCATCGCCATGCGGGCGAACGTCTCGCGGATGTCGATGGCCGCGGCCACCGGATCCGGTTTACCGTTGGGCCCCTCCGGGTTGACGTAGATCAAGCCCATCTGGGTGGCGCCGAACGGCTTGGCGAGGTCTCTCTTGCCGCTGTAGCGCTCGTCACCGAGCCAGGTGTCCTCGGGCCCCCAGTAGACTTCGTCGGGCTCCCAGATGTCCTCCCGGCCAAAACCGAAACCCAGTGTCTTGAACCCCATCGATTCGTAGGCACAGTTGCCCGCGAAGATGATCAGGTCAGCCCACGAGATCTTGCGGCCGTACTTCTGCTTGACCGGCCACAACAGCCGGCGCGCCCGGTCGAGCAGCACGTTGTCGGGCCAACTGTTCAGCGGCGCGAAGCGCTGCGCGCCTCTGCCGCCGCCGCCGCGGCCGTCGTGGATGCGGTACGTGCCGGCAGCATGCCAGCTCATCCGGATGAACAGCGGCCCATAGGTGCCGTAGTCAGCCGGCCACCAGTCTTGTGAGTCCTTCATCAGCGCGAAGAGATCCTGCTTGAGCGCTTCGACGTCGAGGGTCTTGAACTCTTCGGCGTAGTTGAAGCCGCTGCCCATGGGATTGGCCAGCGGCGAGTTCTGATGCAGCACACGCAGATCCAGCTGGTCCGGCCACCAGTCCCGGTTCGTCATCGGCCGATGCGCATGGGGAGCGGGTGAGGAGATTGCCGAGTTTTCGTTTTCCGACATCGGGATCTTCCTTTCGGAAATAAGTGATTACGGGCTGGTCATCTGCGACATCGAGCAATCGGGGCACAAGCCCCAGTAGATGACCTCGGCTTCGTCGAGAACAAAGCCGTCGAGAAGCCCGCCGTCGTCAGCCGGAGTCAGACAGGGCGCCTCGCCGACCGCGCAGTCGACATCGGCGATAGCCCGGCAGGACCGGCAAACGATGTGGTGGTGGTTGTCGCCGACCCGCGCCTCGTAGCGGGCGACCGATCCGGGCGGCTGGATTCGTCGAACCAGACCCGCTGTGGTCAGCGCATGCAAAACGTCGTAGACCGCCTGACGCGAAACCGTGGGCAGATCACCGCGCACCGCATCGAAGATCGCCTCGGTGTCGGCGTGCGGATGACCTTGCACGGCGGCCAGAACAGCCAGCCGGGGCCGCGTTACGCGTAACTCGGCGGCACGCAGTTGCCCTGCGTAATCCGGCCTGCAGGCCACCTCATGAATATCGCGCCTTTATTTGATCCAGTCAATACTTTGGGTGGGGTCTATTGGGCGGCGACCCGACACCAAGCCACACCGCGTGCGCAGGCAGTGCGGCAGCGGCAGCACTGGTAATCTCCGAACACCTGCCCGTGGAGCCGGGGCCGCCCGGCCGGCCTGCGTGGCGGCGGGAACGAAACAGCAGTGGCGTCCTGAGAAAGAGTGTCGTGCGAAGCGGAGAGATCAAAGCCCTCACCGGTCTACGCATCATTGCCGCCGTGTGGGTGGTGCTGTTTCACTACCGTCCGCTGCTGCGGGCGTCGGCACCCGATTTCAGCGACGCACTCGCCCCGGTGCTCAACTGCGGCGCGCAAGGGGTCGACCTGTTCTTCATCCTGAGCGGTTTCGTGTTGACCTGGAACTACCTCGATCGGATGGGCCGGTCCTGGTCCACGCGCGCCACTTTGCACTTCCTGTGGCTGCGACTGGCCAGAGTGTGGCCGGTTTACCTGGTGACGTTGCACCTGGCCGCGGCGTGGGTGATCTTCACGATGCATGTCGGGCATGTGCCGTCGGAAGACGTCAGTCGATTGACGGCGGTCAGTTACGTGCGTCAGCTGCTGATGGTGCAACTGTGGTTCCAGCCGTACTTCGACGGATCGAGCTGGGACGGACCGGCCTGGTCGATCAGCGCCGAGTGGCTGGCCTACCTGCTTTTCGGCTCGCTCGTGCTGGTGATCTTCCGGATGGCGCATGTCACGAGAGCCCGAAACCTGTTCTGGCTGGCGGTTGTCGCGTCGCTGCCGCCGGTGCTGTTGTTGTTGGCCAGCGGTCAGTTCTACACACCGTGGAGTTGGCTGCCACGCATCGTCATGCAATTCATCGCGGGAGCGCTCCTTGCCGCCGCGGTGACCAGGTTGCGTCTGACCGATCAGGTCCGGCGCGGGGCGGGGTACCTTTCCGCGTTGCTGCTCGCGGTGATCGTGGGACTGTTGTATGTGCTGGACGCCCACCCCGTGCCGGGTCTCATCGACAGCAGCGGGCTGGTCGACGTGTTGTTTGTTCCATTGGTGATGACGCTGGGGGTCGGCGTCGGCAGCCTGCCCATGCTGCTGTCCAGTCGGGTGATGGTCTTCGGTGGGCAAATCTCGTTTTGCCTCTACATGGTCCACGAGCTGGTGCACACGGCCTGGACGTGGGCCGCTGAGCAATTCCAGCTCACCCTGCAGGGTGCCGGCGGGAAGCTGACGGTCGTTGGCCTGCTCGCGATCGCCGCGGGTATCGCCGCTCTGTTGTTCCACTTCGTGGAAGAGCCCGCTCGCCGCTGGATGCGCCGCATGGCCGACGTCACCGCCCCGAACGGGAAAACGCGCATCGACCTGCGTACGGATCCGGTTGTGAATCCGGCACAGGCCAGCGTGCAGCCCAACGGCCATACCCGCGCAGAGCGCAACACGCCGATGTCCGCGCGCGCCGGATAAACGTCCCATAGTGCCTGCACTGCCCCTTAAAATGCCGGTGGGCCGCCGATCATGGGGGTGGAGCAAGTGGTGAGTCGTCTGGGCACGGTTGTTATGACGCTCGCCGTCCTGCTCGCGGCGCTCGGACATCGCGCTGACCCGACGCGAAACTACACCACACTGAGTGTGGGTTCCCCGGCTAATCACCTTGCCGTTATCGGTGACTCGTACACCACCGGAACCAGAGAGGGCGGTCGGGGCCCGCAGAGCTGGACCTCTCGAGCCTGGGCGACACTTGAGCGTCAGGGTGTACAGGTCGCTCCCGATGTGGCGGCCGAGGGCAGAGCAGGCTACGGCGTACCCGGCGACCACGGCAGCGTTTTCGGCGATCTGGCCGCCAAAGCGGTGCATTCCGATGACGTACTGGTGGTATTTTTCGGATCCCGCAACGATCAGGGCACCGACCCTGACTTGCTGGCCGAAAAGGCACACGACGCGTTCGATCTGGTTCGCCGTGCCGCACCGTCGGCGCGACTCCTGGTGATCGGACCACCATGGCCGACGGCCGATGCACCCGCTGACGTACTTCGCGTCCGCGACGTCATCGCCGACCAGTCACGAGCGGCGGGGGCGACATTCGTCGACCCGATCGCCGAAAACTGGTTCGTCGGCAGATCCGACTTGATCGGTGCCGACGGGGTGCACCCCAACGATGCCGGCCACGCCTATATGGCCGCAAAAATTGTGCCGCTGATCCGCGCCCAGTTGCCCTGGCTGGTCTGAATTACGCGCCGAGGATCGCCGCCGCGTGACGGGACGGCGCCGGTGGCCCGCGCCATACCCGGCGGTACCACGTTTTTTCGGTTTTCTTTTGCGTATCGGGGGTATACAACACAGCGGTCCGGGACGTGTCGTGCGGGCCATCGGTGAAAGTGAGGTCTGATGAAATCCCCCAGACTGGCCATCGCGCTGTGCGGCGGTGCTGCAGTGCTGTGGTTGTCAGTCGGGTGCGACGGCGAGCACAAAGGTGGACCAACCACCACCACGACAACGACTCAAGGGTCGACGACGACAACGACAACCACGACACCGGCGACGAGTGTGAGCCCAGTGCCGCCATCCGGCGCGGCGCCCGGCGGCCCGACCGGCAGCGGCGGCCCCGGCGGCGGCGGCGGCTGCCTTCCTGGGGTCGGTTGCGGCGGTGGTGGACCGGGCGGGGGCGGCGGCTGCGTGGGTGGTATTTGCGGCGGGTGGCCCTGACCGCTCGCCGGCGCCGGGCAGCGGGGTTACCCGGCGCCCTTCTTGACCTCCAACACCCGCCTGCGCAGGCCTTCGGTGGCAGTGTCCATCAGGCCTTTGGCGCCTTTTTTGATCAGGAATCCGGGCACGGGCATCGCGAGATCGACGGTGATCTCGAAGCGGACTCGGGTGGACTCGCCCTGGGGGATAAGCGTGTAGCGCCCGCTTAACGCGCGTTGCTGTGTGGCGCTCTCCAGCGTCCAGCCCACTCCGTCGTCGTGGACGGTGTAGGCGAGCACCTGCTCGTCGCTGAGACCGAGGATCCTCACCACTTGCCGAGATCTGCGGGGCAGGCCGCGGCCGTCCCGTTCGAGGATCTCAACCTCGTGGTGCACCGAGGACCACTCGGTCAACGACTCGAGGTCGAGGACGACGTCCATGATCTCGGCGGGCGTCGCCTCGATGACGACTTCCCGCGATTCGGTGACGGCCATGTCGGCAATAGTGCCAGCTTCGTCACTCAGTCAAGGAACCCCGCGGGATAGGGTTAAGGTTCGGTCAACTCTCGATCGCAAGGGGAACCTTGATGGCCAAGCTCAGGTTCGGATATTTCATCGCACCGTTCCACCGCGCGGGTACCAACCCGACCCTCGCGCTGCAGCGCGACCTCGAGTTCATCGAACATCTCGACGCCCTGGGTTTCGACGAGGCATGGATCGGCGAACATCATTCGGCGGGCAGCGAGATCATCAGCTCACCGGAGATCTTCATCGCCGCCGCCGCGCAACGGACTAACCGGATCCGGCTCGGCACCGGGGTCATCTCGCTGGCGTACCACAACCCACTGTGGGTTGCCGACCGACTCATGCTGCTGGATCACCTAACCCGCGGTCGGGTGATCGGCGGGGTAGGTCCCGGCTCACTGCCCACCGATTCGGCGATGATCGGGCTCAGCCCCACCGACACGCGCGAACTTCTGGAAACCAACCTCGACATCGTGGTACGGCTGTTGGCGGGGGAGACCGTCACCGCCAAAACCGCCACCCACGAGTTGTTCGATGCCCGGTTGCAGCTGGCTCCCTACTCCGACGGGGGGATCCCGCTGGCCGTCGCCGCGGTCGCGTCGCCGACCGGGGCGCGGCTGGCTGGCAAGTATGGCATCGGCCTGCTCTCCATCGGGGCGACGCTGACGATCGAGGGCTTCGATGCGCTCGCCTACCATTGGGGCATCGTGGAAGAGCGCGCCGCAGCCTTTGGCACCCGGGTCGAGCGCGAAAACTGGACTCTGGTCGGACCGTTCCATATTGCCGAGACCGACGAGCAGGCCCGTGCCGACGTGAAATTCGGGATCGAGCCGTGGTTCCGCTACTTCCAGAAGGTGGCGGCATTCCCGCAGATGACCATGCCGGGGGAGCGGCTCGACGAGATGATCGACATCATCAATGACAACGGTGCCGGGGTGATCGGCACGCCGGAGCGGGCGCGAGCCCAGGTGCAGCGGCTATGGGATCAATCCGGCGGCTTCGGCTGCATGCTGCAGATGGCCCACGAGTGGGCGAACCCGGCGGCCACCAAGCGCTCCGCGGAACTGTTCGCCGCCGAGGTGATGCCCCACTTCCAGGGCCAGGCGAAGCCGACACTTGACGCCGCAGCGCGGGCCAGCGAGGTGCGAGACAACCTGGCGGAGACGCAACTTCAGGCCATCGACCACATGGCCAGGAAATACCGGGACGAAGTCGGGTCGAAATAACCGTCGCGACGTCGCCGTGCACACGCCGAACCTGACCGAGGCCGAGGCGCGAGCGTACGACGCCTGGTTCGACAAGCCCTGGGGTGCCCATGCGTGGGCCGTAGAACTGGCCGCGGTGGAGGCTGCGCTGCCCGACGCCTGCCACTGCCGGATGCCGTCGCGGACGCCACGGTGACCATCGCAACTCTGGAGTTCACAGACGCGGCGGCGGTGCTGGCCGAGCTGGCACGTGTCACCCGCCCCGGCGGTCGTATCGTCGCACTGGCCCTGAACCCGAAAAGTCTGTGGGGACTGCTCGACCGGCCTACCCACCGCGCCCCGTTTTCCACGGCCGACTAGCTGACCCGCGAAGTCCTGGGCCGCCTCGGCAGCCGTTACGGACGTGCCCACCTGCGGGGGTGGTTATTCACCGCTGCGCACCCCGGGTTTTTGCCCCGGCTCGAGCCGCTCGCTGCCGGGCTCGGACGTTGTGCCCCCGGGCTCGGCGCCGTCCAAGTTCTTGTCGTCGACCGACAGGTGTGACGCCGCGCACGCGATCGGCGTGCTACGCCTGCACCACCTGTTTCATCTGCGTGCTGCAGCAGATCTCCGCGTGCTCTTCGTCGGACTGACATGGACACGCCTTCTCGTAAACCAGCGCCGCTCCGCACTGTTCGCACTCGTATCGATCTCCGACACTTCGACCCATGGCAACCTCCCTGACGAGATATCCGGACCAGCCCCGTTGGGGTCCTGGGAGGGACGGCTACCCCTCCTTGCGAATCAGCCGCCACAGCGCCTGGTGATCGGGCGCCAGCAACTCCTCGATGCGCGGATGATTCACCTCGGCGACGATGATCTCACCCACCTCCTGGTGGACGTCACTGAAGATGCCGTGGGACTTCATCTTCTCGGTCTGGTAGAGGTTGTCCTCGGTCGGGGTGACGTAGTGCACCGCGTCGGCCTTGAAGCGATGCACCAGCCACAGGTGGATCAGCGTCATCAGACGCTTCTGGCGCAACGATTCGGCGTAGGTGTTCTGATCGCGCACCGTAAGGATGGTGATGCCGCGGCGGTCTTGGAACGGTGCGAAGATCACGTTGGCGAGTTTGTCCTCGGCGTCGCCCCCTTCTCGATAGATGACCAGCTCGAGCAACTCGGAGCCGGCGCGCAGCGGGCGCAGCTGAACGCGGAGCTTCTCACCGAGCCGGTAGTGCTCGCTCCACATCGCCAGCCATTCCTCCAACAGCTTGCGCGGCACCTCGGTCTGCACGAGATGCTGATGCTGCGTGGAACCCTTGCCCATCGCCTTGGTGGTCGCCGTCCGGCCCGACGAGGCCGCCAGCGCCGCATCGCTGCGCGGCCCGCCCACCAGGGTTTGCGGTGTGCGATAGGGCGATTCGACCAGACGAAGTTGGCGCTGCAGACGAGCCAGCGCCAACATGCCGTCGGTGCGCAGCGCGGTCGCGAACTCCTCGGCGGCCAGGCCGTCGATCTGATGGCCGCCGTAAGTGATGAAGTTGAAAACGAAGCCCATCTTGCCGAGTTCTTCGGGGAACGCCCGCATCTGTTCGTCGGTCATGCCGGTGGTGTCCCAGTTGAACGAGGGCGAGAGGTTGTAAGCCAACATCTTGTCCGGGAATTGCGCATGGATCGCGTCGGCGAATTGGCGGGCTTCGGCGAGATCGGCAGTCTTGGTTTCCATCCAGAGCAGGTCGGCGAACGGCGCTGCGGCAAGGGACTTGGCGATCGCATACGGTATGCCGCCGCGGACTTGGTAGTACCCTTCGGGTGTTTTCGCCAACTCCGGGTCCCAGCGGGTGTCGGCACCCAGTTCTTTCGCCTTCTGGCGCGCGGTGTACAGCGATGCACCCGCGGCGAACTCGCGCCACTCGGCGGCACTCATGTCCCGCGGCTCGTCCTCGCGTTCGGCGAATTCGAGCACTTCGGCCACGGCCTCGCCGTAGGTCATCAGCCCGGCGTCGTCTTCCCAGATGTCGACGAACCGCGACTCGACTTTGTCGTAGAGGGCGTCGAGGGATTGCCGCGCGCCGTCGTGCCAGGCCGCGGCCGCCTGCGCAATGAGATCGGCAATGCCCCGGCGTTCCAGCCAGGCATCGGCAGCGGCGTACTCGCCGTCGGGCAGGGCATAGAGCAGGTGACCGTTGAGTTCCTTGACGCCCAGCTCGTAGAAGCGCCGCATCATCGCCAGGACGCACGACTTGTAGGACGGAAGCTTGACGTTGGTCACGCCCAGCAGGAACGGTTGGTCGCGCTCGTCGGCGCGGCTGTCGATCAGGTTCCCCGCTTCGGCGTCAGTACGCGCCACGATGATGCCGGGTACCCGCATCACGTCGAGTTGGAACCGGGCAGCGTTGAGGCGCTTGATCTGTTCGTCGGACGGCACCAGCACCTTGCCGCCCTGGTGGCCGCATTTTTTGGTGCCCGGACGCTGGTCTTCGATGTGGTACCCCGCGACACCGGCCTCGACGAAGCGGCGGATCAGGTTGCGGACGTGGGGGTCACCGCCGTGGCCGGTGTCGGCGTCGGCGATGATGAACGGCCGGTAGTCGACGGCCGGAGTCGCGGCGCGCTGCTCTTCAGTCATCTGCTGGCGCAGGTATTCCTGATTGCGATCGGCGGTGAGCAGGGCACGCACCAGCCCGGCGGCCTCCTCAGGCACCTGACTCAGCGGGTAGCTGGCCAGGTCGGGTCCCGGGTCCTCGGTCGCGGAGCCTTTGGCCGAGGTTGCCCAGCCACCGAGGTAGATCCCCTCGATGCCCATGCGCTTCATGGTCACGGCCTGCCCGGGCGAATAGGGGCCGAACGTCGTGATGCTTTTACGCTGTGCGAACAGCTCGCGCAGCCGCTGATAGAAGGCCACCGCGGCCTCTCGCGCCACGGTGTAGTCGGTGGGGATCGTGCCGCGCTGCTCGACAACCTGTCGGGCGGTGTAGAGCCGAATGATCCCGTCGAAGCGCGGACTGTCGAAGTATCGCTGGGTGTCGATAACGTCTTGCTCGAACCGAGTGCGGGGCTGTGCTTCCGCTTCGATAGTGGTGGCCATGGATTTATGCTCCCTGTTCAGCTCGGTTCCCTGGACGAGGCAAGTGTATCTCCGGCCTGATTTGCTGCAGCGTGTTTGGTTGCGGCCGCGGTCATCGATGCAGCGCTGCCGGGCGCAGCGGTTCGACGCAGGGTCTTGGATAGCTTCGCTCGTGCTGCGGCGCCGCCCCACCGTGCTGGTTCAGCCCAGGCGCCGAGTCGCGCACCAGTCGTACACTGACGGTCCGTGGGCATGCAGGCCGGCTTTGCACCGTGGATGGTCTTCTGGGTGCTCGTCGCTAACGTTCCCCCTGGCGTTGCCGTAGTGGCCGCACTGGTGGTCGCGACAGCGGTTTTCGGCGTCAAGCTCGCGGCACGCTCGTCACACGGCGCGCTCGAAATCGGGGCTGTTGCGGTATTCCCGGTGCTGGCAATGCTCATTTTCAGCATGAATCCACGGACCGTGGAGCGGTGGGCGTTGGCGCTGAGCAACGCCGGGATCTGCCTGGCGGCGCTGACCGGCGTCCTGATCGGCAAGCCCCTCCTAGGGGTCGCAGGCCGTCGTGCCGACGCGGAGCCGTTCGTCCGGCTGACCACGCTGCTGAGCCGGGTGTGGGTGGCGGTGTTCGCCGCGATGACGGTGTCCTCGGCGATTCCGCCGATCGTCTCGGGGGACGTCACGATCGCCGCCTCGACGCGGCCGCTGGCTTTCGTCGGATATTGGGTGATCCCGGTGGGGCTGTTTGCGGTGGCAGCGCTCGTTACCGGAGCGCTGTTGGAAAGGGCCGCCATCGCGGTCGACAACGTCCCCCGTAAAACCACCTTTGTCGCGTACGGCGAAGCCACGATCGATGAGCTGTACTACCTGGCTCAGCAGCACGCCAACCGCGAAGTCGGCGCCGCTCGGGAGGCATATGACGTCAAGGTCGGGGGTATGGGCACTCCATTGGTGGGCGACGACTCCCGAAAGTCGTGGCCCGCGACCTACAAAGTCCGCGAGCGACGGTAACCATCGGCTTGCCGGCGGTAATCCTGCCGGATAGGCCGGGCCGAATTAGGGTGATCGCCATGGCAAGCTCGTCCAATCTGTGGGGCAGCCGCTGGGAGAGGGCGCCGCACGATGCGCCCATCCGGGATCAGGTGCTCAGCCGCAGGCGGGCGAGACAGATGAGCCGACGCTTCGCCGACGTCGGGGTGGGGATCTCGGCCGCACGGCTGCGGGAAATCGCGGCCGGCGCGCCGCCGGCGTCCGAGGAGTTGATCGACGTCAATTTCGCGCTCGCGGTCACCGAGATGAAACGTCGGGAGCGCGTCGCGAGGTTCAAGCGCAGCCGTCGCCGCGCTGCGCATTGGCTCATCTTGGCGGGCATGGTTTTGGCGGCATTGAACCTGCTGTTGTGCATGACGTACGGCTTCGTCACGCTGGTGCTGCACGAGTCCCCGTGGTGAATCGTTGGCTTGCTGTTCCGGTTGGCGGAATTTCTGCTGGTGCTGCTGCCGCTGGCCGGGCTGATCATGACCGCGGTCAAAGGGTTCTCCGCCCACCACCGACGAATCGAGCAGACGCGCTACCCTAGTCGGCCGGTGGGCGTGACGCATGCCAGCATTGAGCGCCGAGTCTTCGGCGCGATCTAAAGTGCCACGCTGCCCGCCGCGCAGTATCTCAGCGGCTCGTTGGGCGTGCATCAGGGCGCCGCTGCACAGGTCCGGCCGCCACCAGGACCACGCCGGCGGCAAACGTCAGGGCGACGACCCACGGGAAGTGTCCCGCCGGAGCGAACCCCGCAGCGGCGAGGAACCCCAGAGCATAGGCCGCCATCACCGCGCCGGCCAGGGTCATCGGTTCAGCCCAGCGGTGCGACACGGGTAAGGCGAGCATGGGGAGTGGAGCCGCGAAGAAGCCTCGCCGCCGCCACAACAGCGCCATCTCGACCGTGGTCACCAGGGCCAGGACGACCACCCACTCCAGCCGCGCCAGCCACCACGCCGGGGTTCCCTCGATCGGCTGCGGCAAGACGCCGGTTGGGTAACCCACGGCTGCCACGACGACAACTGGCACCATGTGCCATAGGTACAAAGCCATCACGTTGGCGTTTGCCGTGTGCAACACCCGCTGCACACGGCCGCGACGCAGCACGCGGTTGAGGGCGGGCGCGGCCGCCACGGCCACCCCGGCTTGCGCGCAGGCGAAGGCCAGCATCGCCACGGTGGGCGGCGACGAATTCTGCACGGCTTGACCCGGAACGCCGATCATGCTGATGGGGTAGGGGCCTCGCCAGATCAGCAGTGCCAGTGCGGCCGCCGACCCGGCGGCGAGGAGCGCGGGCCTGCGGCCGGCCAGCAGGCCTCCGCGCCAAACGATTCCCAGCTGGTAAAGCGTCCCCCAGCACAGCAGGTAGTTGAGCCAACCGAGATAGGGCACCCGGGCACCGAGCGCGAGCGCGTCCACCGCCGCAACCGCGACCATTAACACCGCGGGCACCCACAGCGCCCAACGACGATGTGCAGCAATGGCGATCGGCGTCGTCGACACCACCAGCAGGTAGACGGCGAGGAACCACAGATGCATCGCCACTGCCCAACCCGCGTAGTCGAGGACGGAGCGGGCCACGCCGCACAGCTGGCAAACCACCACGACCACCGACACCAGCCCGACGTAGACCGCTGTGGGTCCCAGCACCCGGGCCAGCCGATACCGCAGCCAGTCCTGGCGCGACATGCCCTCGGCCAGCCGGTGATGCGTCCAGGAGGCCGCGCTGGCATACCCGGCCGCCAGGAAGAACACCGGGACCGCCTGCAGCGGCCAGGTCAGCCACTGTGTCCAGGGCAGGTCGACGAGCGGGTTCTGGCGCCCGAAATGCCCGCCGTGATAGGTCACGCATCCGGCCAGCCAATGTCCCAGCACGATGAGGACCACGCCCGATACCCGCACAAAGTCCACCGCCAGGTCGCGGGCCGGCGGCGCGGTGCCGGGGCGTTCCATCAGCGCACGCCGATCAGCCGGGCATCGACTCGACGAGATCGCGGAAGCGCTGCGCCGGCTGCACGGACGCGCCCGCGGCGCGGACACGCTCGCACAGGGCCCGGTCGGATGTGACGACACGGATCTCGTGCGGACGCGGATCGGCGTGCACCAGCCGCACGATCTCGTCGTCGGCCGAATTCGCGGCCGGTCTGGGTGCATAGGTCACCGTGGTCATCGCCGACCGGATCTGCGCCGACGGCGGCCCCTCGAAAACCACCGTCACCTGCTCGCCGTTCTGCGAGGCCCAGCGGTCGAGCTTGTCCACCAGCGCGACCATGGCGCGGCGTCGGTCCGCCCACCACCCGTCGGCGCGAGTCCCGATCACATTCATGCCGTCGATGATCCAACGCACGAGCCCACGGTACGGCAAAGCTACCCCGGTGCCCGGTGGCCCGCGGGCCTTGGCAGACTGGGCCCATGGCACAGATAACGTTTCGCGGAAGCCCGATCAATACCGTTGGCGAACTGCCGGACGTGGGATCCCCGGCTCCAGACTTCGCTTTGACAGGCGCCGACCTCAGCCCGGTCAACAGTGCGCAGTTTCGTGATAAACCTTTGCTGCTCAATATCTTTCCGTCGATCGACACACCCGTCTGCGCGACCAGCGTGCGGACCTTCAACGAGCGTGCCGCCGACAGCGGCGTCTCCGTGTTGTGTGTGTCGAAAGATCTTCCGTTCGCCCAGCAGCGCTTCTGCGGTGCTGAGGGCATTGAGAACGTCATGGTGGCGTCGGCATTCCGCGACAACTTCGGCGAGGATTACGGCGTCACAATGGTCGACGGCCCAATGACCGGGCTGCTTGCCCGCGCTGTTGTGGTGATCGGCGCCGACGGCAAGATCACCTACACGCAACTGGTGCCCGAGATCGCCGCTGAGCCCGACTACGACGCGGCGCTGGCGGCGTTGAGCGAGTCGGCCTGACGGTCACACGCTGATTCGGTCAAATCCACAGGTATAAGCGGGGATTGACGGGACCGTCCCCTGGCGGCTGTCGGGAAAAGGACACCGGCGTTTCCAGGCCGGAGAGTTTAATCTTGATCGAGGTCGGATCGGCCGAGACGGCGACGATCGTGCCGATGTCGTACCTGTTGTCGTCGTCCCACTGGATGGTCGCAGCGCGCCCGAGGTGGTGGGCAGACAGGTCCTCGGGCGCGAACTGGGTGGGTCGCGCCGGCAGCGACGGCGGGGGCACGTGGCCGTGCGGCATCTGTTCGGAGGACGCCGACCAGGCGCGGTCGTCGCCGAAGTACTCCACGTCATCGCTGGTGCGCTCGACTCGGCGCAGCGCGGACGTCTGGTTCTGCCCGGACGGGGCATCGTCGTCGACCCACAGTCTCCAGCCCGGCGGTGGCGGTGGCCACGCCGGGTCTGGTGACCACTGCGGTGGTGGCACCCATCCCGGCGGTGGCGCGGGCCAGTTGGGGGGAGGGTTGTAGCGCATCGTCAGTCGTCGCTCCCTCGTCACCGTCAGCAGCCGCGCCACTCGGGCTTGCACCGTATGTGAAACCGTTGCGAGAAATCTGCTCAATTGTCGCGACAGTTTACCGCTCGGGGAGGAATTCTGTGCTCAGGAGCCTCGCCGTGACGACGACCATCACCGGTGGCTGGGATCATTGCAGGCGTGATCCGAGAAGGATGGACCGGACGCCTATGGGCCGAGGTGGCCGACACCTACACGGCGATTCTTCGCCATCCCTTCCTGGCCGGCCTGGCCGACGGGCGCCTGAACCCGGAGACCTTTGCCTATTACCTGATCCAAGACGGCTACTACCTGCGCGATTTCGCCCGCGCGCTGACCGCCGTGGGCAGCAGGGCTCCCACCCACGACGGCGTGAGTATGTTCGCCCGGCACGCCGCCGGCATCGTCGAAGTCGAGCTTGTCCTGCACGAGGCGCTGCTGCGTGACCTGGCCATCCCCGACGCCGCCATGCCCGTCGCGCCGACGACCCGCGCTTACACGAGCCACCTGCTGGCTATCGCCTACGGCGGCGGCTTCGCCGACGGAGTCGCCGCGGTGCTGCCGTGTTACTGGATCTACGCCGAGGTGGGGGACGAGCTGCTCCGGCGCGGCTCGCCCGATCCGCGATACCGGCGCTGGATCGAGACCTATGCCGACGAGAAGTATCAGAGCCTCGTCGGCGAGGTGCTGACGCTGGCCGACGACGTCGGTCAGACCTTGGGCGCGGTCGATGAGGCCCGCGCCCGGGCGCATTTCGCCACCAGCGCTCGCTACGAGTGGATGTTCTGGGACGCCGCCTGGCGACGCGAGGCGTGGCCCGTCTGATCCGGCGCTTACCCCTCGGATCAGAAGGGGAAGAACAGATCCGCGGGGTTCACGAACGAGTGAAAGTCCACCATCAGGGGAAGGTCACCGAAAGGCGTCACCAACGTGTCCGAGAGCGCATCGGGGGCGCCGGCTGTCGTCGGCGCGATGTCGGAGTAGAAGTTCTCGACGCCGTGACCGAAGTTGATGACGTCGAACACCGACCCTACCGGCGGGGCGCTCGTACCCCCCGTCGAGCCGGTCACGAGGATTTCACCGTCCCTGAAGCCGGCCGCGTTCATGATGACGTTGGCGTCGACCTGAAACGACCCGGCGGCAAGCGTGGCAGTAGCGGCGGAGTCGAAGAATTCGTTGAGGTGAACGCTGCTGACAGAAGGCAGGATCCCGGACACCCACGTCAGTGTTGTCGGTTCTGACAGGTTGTGCTCGAACCCGAAGAAAGCGAAGGGCTGCGCGGAGTCGAAACTGCCGCCGCTGGCGGTGACGACCGCTGGATCTTCGGTGGGGTGGTAGAGGAAGAACGAATAGCTGGAGTTGAAGGACGCATGGAGGTCTTTCATGAGGGGAAAGTCTCCGAACGGCGTCACCAAGATGTCCGACAGTGTGTCCGGGCCGCCGGGTGTCGTCGGAGCGATGTCGGAGTAGAGGTTCTCAAAACCGAGACCGATGTTGTTGATTTCGTAAACCGAGCCGACCGGTGGGGCGCTCGTTCCCGGCTCGGAGCTGGTGACGGCGATTTCGGAAAAACCGGGGCCCAGCAGACCCGTCAGAACGTTGTTGTCGGCCTGAAACGACCCGGCCGGCAGCGTGGCAGTGGGGGCGGTGTCGATGAATAACGTCTGGTGAACGCTCTGATAGAACGGCGGGATCGCCGCTATGCCGGTGACGGTTGTCGGCGCCGACGCATCGTGTACAAACCCGAAGTAATCCTGGTAGAAGTGGTCGAAAAAGGTTGACACGGCGGTGATATCGCTTGTGGAGGCGACGCCCGAGGATTCCGTGGGCACAGTCAACGGATCTGCCGGGTTGTAAAGGTAGTAGGCATTGTCCGGATCCAGGAAATCGTGTTGGCCGGTCATGATGGGGATGTTCCCGAACGGCGTCACCAAGGTGTCGGAGAGCGTGTCCGGGCCGCCGGGCGTCGTCGGCGCGACGTCGGCATAGACGTTGTAGAACCCCTTGGCGATGTCGATGATGTCGTACACCGAGCCGACCGGTGGGGCGCTCGTGTGTGCCTGGGAGCTGGTGACGAGGAGTTCGGAGGTGGCCGGGCCGAACGTCGTCGTTATCACCTCGTCGTTCACCTGGAACGCGCCGGCACCGAGCGCGGCAGTGGCGGCGGAGTCGAAGAATTGGGCTTGGTGGACGACTTGAAAAATCGGCGGGACCCCGGATACCGCAAAGACCGTTGTGGGTTGCGACGCGTCGTGCTCGAACCCGAAGAATTCCTGCAGCAGTGGGTCGAACACGGAGGAGTCGGCGGCGTCGGCAAAGGCCACGGACATCGGGAGCAACGCGGCAGCCAACACCCCGCAGGTGGCAGCGCCGAGGGTGAGCGTGATGCGACACGGCGCCACGGTGAAACTCCGACCTCGAATGTGAACTGGGTCACTAGAGGATAAACAGCCCTGGTCAGCGCGTCAATCAAGCGCAACTGAAGCCCTGCACCGCAGACGAAACCGTCTGCGGTGCAGCGAAATCCGTCGTTACTGGCCGACCTCTTGGTAACCGCTGCCCGCTGCGGTCAGTTTGCGGGTTGCTCGGGTTGGTCGGGCGGAATCGCTCCACCGCAGCCGCCGGGCGGCGGCGATGCCGGGAACACGTTGTTGCCGCTGTCGCCGACGCAGTCGTAGTTCCACGTCGGCCCGACCAAGACGTTGCCGCCCGTCCACTGGTGCCAGTATGACCCGTCAGGGTAGTGCTCGCCGTCGCATACGCGGAGCCGGCCCACGCCCCACTGCCCGCCCGGGCAGAAGTTTTTCGTCAGGTCCGGGTCGTGCGGGTCAGGCGGATCAGCGCTGGCAACCGCAGCAGACAACACAATCGCAACGACGCAGCCGACCGTCGCACCAAGGCGGGTTAGCCAGGTCGTCCCTCGGTGCGTTGCTGCCAACCGATAATTCACCATGGCTATAGGACTACTACGCTCAGGCTGTGGGCTACGAGAGTCGTCCCCTGCAGAAATGCCGGGATTTAGCTGTGAAGGCCTCGGCCAAACCAGTTTTACGGCGGCGTCTCAGCCTGCCGGCGGGCCGACGGTGACGTCGATCGTGTCGGTGTCGCCGTCCGACGCGATGACCAGTTCGGGAGCATCGGGTGCGGAGACGACGTCTCCACCGGTGACGCTCACCTGGTACCCGTTGGGAAACTCGATGGCGGGCACCGAGACGATGGTGGTCGAGCCGGGGGCAAAGCTGCCCACGCCGGAAGCTTTCTCGGTGGAGTAACTGAATTGGAAGATGTCGGTGCGGGCGTCGAACGACCAGGAATTCGGGGTGCCGGCAACCACCTGCGGGTACGGCTGGGCGAGTGTTGCCAGCTTGGCGGTGTCGACATTGGCACCGACCGGCGGCAGGTCGCTGTTGACGACCAGCTCATAAGAGGGGTGTTGCTCGTTGGGGTCGGTCAAGTCGTACTCCAGCCAGCCGATCCGGCTTTGGTTGGCACTGTGCATAGTGCTACCGAGGACGTTAAGGTCGTCCGTCCCGCCCCATTCCGTCATCAGCGCCGGGATATGGTGCGCTGCGGCGTAGGCGCCGGCCTCCTCGACGACGAGGCCCAGTTCCGCCGGGCACACGGCGTCGAAGATCGCAAGACCCGCCAAATTCGGTGCGCAGTAGTCGTGGAAGGCGAAGACGGTATGCGAGGCGTCCACGGTGCCCAGGTGGGTGTTCACCCCATAGTCGAAGAAAGAACTGGGTTCGAAATACACCGGTGTGGTCGGGTCGACGGCCCGGATCGCTTCCGCTGCTTGGTCGTAGAAGGGAGTCAGCTCCTGGGCGCCGAAGGCCGGACTGCCCAACAACGTCGGCAGCCATAGTGCGCCCGGCCACGGCTCGTTCATGATCTCGATGCCGACCACATCGGGGTTGCCGTTGAAGTAGGCCGCGACGTGTTCCAGGGTCAGGGCGTACTGGTTTTCGAGTCCGACCCCGTCCGGTCCCGGGGCGTTCGACCAGAACGCATCCCAGGCGTAATTCTCTGCCGGATCGACGACGTAGGTGAGAGGGAAGCCAGCCTCGATGTTGGGCAGGCCGCCGGTCTGCACCGCCCACGTCGGCGCGCTTCCGCCGCCGAACGTGGTGCTGTAAAGGCCTTGGGACATATCGAGGTCGGTGTAGACGCCGTAGCTGGCCAGGGTCTGCACCATCGTGTCGACCGACGCCAGATAGGCGTCGTTGAAGACCCCGGGCTCGGGCTCCAGATCGTCCCATTCGACGCTGAGCCGCACGGCGTTGAATCCGTGGTCGGCCAGAAATGCCGCATCGGCCTTGATCAGCGAGGGGCTGAGCGTATCCGGGTGGACGTTGAGCCCGTGCAGGATGACGACCTTGCCGGCGCTGTCGGTAAACCAGGTTCCGGTGGTCGAGATGGGCACCATTTCGCCGTCGGGGCTCCCAGCCGACGTTGCAGCATTGCTAGCGTCGGTCACCGTGCCGAAGTGGCCGACCGCGCCGTGGCTGCCGAGGATGCCGGTATCGCCGCCGGCCCCGCCCAGAGCGGGCAGGGCATCGGGGTCGGTGCCGTCGCCGCCGTTGCCACCCGTGCCGCCGGTGCCCAACAGACCGACGGTATTGCCGCCGTCGCCGCCGGCGCCGCCGATGCTCCCGTCACCGCCGTTGCCCCCGGGGCCGCCGTCGCCCAGCAGGATCCCGCCCGGTCCGCCGGCACCGCCTGGCCCGCCGGCCATCCCGGCTGCCGTCGCACTGGCCCCGGCTCCGCCTTGTCCACCGTTGCCGAGCAGCCCCGCCGGCCCGCCGGGCCCGCCCTGGCCGGCCGCGTCCGTGGCCCCGTTGCCGCCGTCGCCGAACAGCAGCCCGCCGGCCCCGCCGGTAGCCTGGGCCAACGAACCGTCCGCGACGCCGTTAGCCCCGTTTCCGATCACAATCCCGCTACCGCCGAGGTCCCGCCATGCGGTGTTGATCGAATCGTCGACCTCAATCCCGGTTGGGCTAAGAATCCAGTCCTGCTCGAGGGTGTGCAGCCGCGTAACGAGGGATCCCGCTGCAGAGGCTCCCGGACTGCTCAGGTCGGCCGCGACCACATGGTCGAGGCCCGCGACGGAGTCGACGATCACCTCGATGATCGAGTCCAGGACATCGGCGCTGGCCGGCGGCGCGCTGGCCAGCGGTGTCGCCACGAGGTTCACCAACCCCGCGACCGCAACCAAACCACCTGCACGACCACCACGGATGCCGCGGTGGGGAGCCATGGCGAGCCGACAGTAATCAGCTGGGGTACGCCCTGTCAACGGGCCGATACCCGCACATTTCGTGACGGTCTCGGTTGAGCAAAGTTACCGCAGCGTCCTCGCGCCCTGGCGGGTGACACCGTGTGGGCCTTTAGTCTGGGCTGCTATGGCCGGACTGAATCCTGACGTGCAGCCCCGCCGGCCCGCGCTGCGCATGACCGTGGCGGCAACGGTCATTGCCGTCAGTGCCGTCCTGGCACTCGCGATCATCCCGATAGCTCGTGCGGCGGCGCCCACGGCTACGTTGGCGGTGACATCGACGTGGCAGACCGGATTCATCGCCCGCTTCACGGTCACCAACCCCGGCGCGGTGCCGCTGACCGATTGGCAGCTCGACTTCGACATGCCGGCGGGCGAATCCATTGCCCACACCTGGAACAGCAGCTTCGCACGATCCGGCACCCACTATGTTCTCAAGCCTGCCAATTGGAATCGCATCATCGCACCCGGTGGCTCAGCTACAGGTGGGTTCAGAGGCGTGCTGACCGGTTCCTACTCGCCACCGCAGAATTGTCTGCTCAACAGGCAATATCCTTGCAGCTGACAGTTGCATCGCCGTGGAGATGTTGGACGCTTCAGCAAACGAGGACCGAGCGCAGCCCACGTCCGCGGCACTCACCCCACATCGCCATACGGATAACTCGACTGATGGAGGTTCCACTGGCCGCAATCAGGGGCAAGAACGTCGTCGACGTCGACTTCGAGTCCGCCCACCCGCGGGCCCGGATTGGACGCCGTGCTCACGATGCGTTGGTAGAGAACAGCGGCGGGGTAGACCTGATTGCCGGACCAGGCACGAGTTTGCCAGACCCACCGGCGGCCCGGTGTGCTCGAAAAGCCGACAACGCCGTCGGCCACGGCCCACTGGCACACTTTGATGCCGCCGTAGACCCCGGTGCGTTGAACCCCAAGAACGGAGTTGATTCCGCGAAACCACGGCAGCGCGAACCGATTCCACGTGTCGCGGTCGCTGTCCTCGTCGATGGAGAAGAATATCGGCGCGCTCTGGCCGCCGCCTGCCGCGGTGTGCAAGCGCCAAGCGGTGCGCGCGTCCGCGATACCGCCGGCGTAGCCCCGCGTGAAGTCCGACGGCGCCGTCCCACCCGGCTTGCCGTATTGGTAGTTACTGACGATCACCAAGCCCGCGGCGGTCAGTGACTCGGCGTAGGCCCGGGTAATGGGCTTGGCGCCAAAAGACGAGCCAGGACGCGACAGCGAGACATAGCTGACCACTCCGCTGTAGCCGGCAGCCCGGATGACCTCCGCGGGGATCTGGCGCGCGGCGAAGTCAATCAGTTGAGGACGGGCGGCGGCCGCCATGGGCATGCCGCAGCCGAGTGATGCGGCACCCAGACCGGCTAACCCGGCGGCGTAACGCAGTGCGTCGCGCCGGGAAACCGCACCCAGCCGCCTGGGTTCGGCTGCCGGAGGCAAATTGTGCATCGCGCGATGTTAACGATGCGAATGCTGCGAACGATAGAGCCCGAAAGGCCCAACGTCGATTGCGTTTCCAAATGGATACCGGGCGGTGACCGTAGGCCGGTCCTGCTGGTCTCAAGAGTGCGGTTTTACCTGACATAATGTCCCTTATCGGTAAATCTGACACTTGCTTGGGGTTATCCCCGCAGCGGATCAGTCCATCGCAGGCCCGGAAATCGACTGAAATCGGCGTCGGTGGAACACAGTTCTGCGCCGTTCTCGATAGCCAAGGCAGCCAGATGAGCATCGCTCGTCAAGTTGCCGGCCGTACCGAGCGACGTCAGTAACCCGCGGAGTACAACCGCGTGGCGATCCGTCGGATGCGCCACGGTTACGCAGGGTTGCTGTAACCATCCATCAACCACGTCCAACGATTCTTCGACAGTCAACGGTCGCTCAAATACCGCGGCGCGCGTCGATAGCCGGACAAAGCCGACGAGAACATGCCATGCGAAAGCAACGGTCTGCGATCCCGACAGCGTGTCATCGAGCCAATCCCGGGCCACCTCGTGACGTGGCGACGACTCATCGATCGCATAGACGAGGATATTCAGATCCAACAACCTCATTTGCGAAGAGCGAGCTTACGCAAAATCTCGACATCCTCATCGGCAGCCACCAGCGCCAACGCCTTGTCGATGTCGAATCCCGCCCGCAATCCCATGTGGCGACTTGGTGTGCGGTAGCGCTGCGTGGCCGGTTCGCCACTCAACCCCCGCCGCACCGCGTCGTTGAGCACCGCTTTGAAAGATGTTCCCCGCTCGCGCGCTAGACGACGCAATGCAGCGGCGACGTCAGGATCGAGCGTCACCGTGGTTCGCACCGTGTAATCGTAGCATCAAAACAGATGCTGTCATGATGCCACCACAGCAGGTGAGCACGTCACCGCCGCGGCGGTGACATACGACGGCCGAATGCAGCGGCACTGTCGCGATGACAGGCGAGTCCGATGCCAGAGCTCTAGAAACTCCAGTGGGCTGGCACGAAGCAACCGAACCAGCCCACTGTCAGGTACCAGAGTTTCTTAGACCGCAGTCACTCCTACTGCCTGGGGTCCTTTGGCGCCTTGTTCGATTTCGAACTGAACCCGCTGATTTTCCTCGAGCGAGCGATAGCCACTCCCCTGGATCGCGGAGTAGTGAACGAACAGATCCTTCGCGCCGTCGTCAGGGGTGATGAAGCCGAAGCCTTTCTCACCGTTGAACCATTTCACAGTTCCCTGTGCCATCTACTTACTTCTCTCATTTCAATGCGGATGACCAAATACATCCGCGCCGAAATCATAGCACGGGCTGGTCGCCTCGTCGAACACCGTTGTGGCACAATGACAATCATTGCCCTGCGCGACCGGAGTGGCGACCACGCCTGTGACCCGCGACACCGAGATGGCGACGCTGCGACGGATGCGACGGCGCCGGCTTTTCGGTACAGGGGCCGGGCGCCATGTCACCGGCCACCGCGCGCACGACGGCCGAATCGGCGGTGACCTCCTGCGGAGTGACACGGATGCCTGCACGGCGCATCAGCGCGTTCGTGTCCTTGCGCTGCTCGGGAAGGACGACGGTGACGACATCGCCCGGGTTTCCGGCCCGCGCCGTTCGTCCGGACCGGTGCAGGTAAGCCTTGTGTTCGGCGGGCGGATCGATGTGGACGACCAATTCGATTCCGTCGACATGCACGCCGCGCGCGGCGATGTCGGTGGCCACCAACACCCGCGCCGCACCCGTACTGAAGGCGGCGAGGTTTCGGTCGCGTGCCGGTTGAGAGAGGTTCCCGTGCAGATCGACTGCCGGGACACCGGATTCGGTGAGTTGTTTGGTGAGCTTGCGCGCTTGATGTTTGGTGCGCATGAACAGGATACGGCGACCGGAGCCGCGGGCGAGCCGGTGTACCAGCTCCTTCTTGGCTTGCGCGTCGGAAACGTGGAACACATGGTGGGTCATCTCGGGCACCGGCGAATTGGAGCCGTCGACACAGTGCAACACGGCGTTGCGCAGAAACCGCTCGACGAGCTTGTCGACACCGTTGTCGAGGGTTGCCGAGAACAGCAGCCGCTGACCGCCGCCCGGGGTGGCCGCCAGGATGCGGGTGACACCGGGAAGGAAGCCGAGATCGGCCATGTGATCGGCCTCGTCGATCACGGTGATCGCGATCGAGTCGAGGCTGATCACACCTTGTTTCATCAAGTCTTCCAGCCGGCCGGGGCAGGCCACGACGAGGTCGACACCGGACCGCAGCGCCGTCTCCTGCCGACCCTGCGGGACGCCGCCGAAGATCGTGGCCACGCGCAGACCGTTGACGGCGGCCAGCGGCTGCAGCGTCGCGCTGATTTGGCTGGCCAGCTCCCGGGTCGGGGCGAGGACCAGACCCGACGGTCGGCGACACCGATGCCCGGACAACCGGCTGACCAAGGGAATCGAGAAGGCGAGCGTCTTGCCGCTGCCGGTCTTACCGCGGCCGAGGACGTCCCGGCCGGCCAACGCGTCGGGAAGGGTTGCGATTTGGATGGGAAACGGATGGGTGATCCCGCGTGCCGCGAGCACTTCGATGAGTGGTTCACCCACACCGAGAGCGGCAAAGGTCTTGCCAGTAGTCACTGTGACGTCTTTCAGCGTCGGTTGTGCCGGGTCGACGGCGCGCTGCGCGCGGCCCGTCGAGCACAAGGTGGCGAGATTGCCGGTGGGCAAAATCGATCGCCGCGATACCAACCAAGGGCATGACGAAGAGTTTCACGGCGTGCCGGCCATCAAATCGAACAACCGGCAGTGCTGGCAGCATAGCAGCCCACGCGCGCATCCGCGGCCACTGCCTGTACAGTCGCAGGTGAACCGCATTTCACCGCGAATCGCCAGCGCGCTGCGAAAACAGCGCAGCGGCGATCCGATCGTCGCCCGTGGCCACCACGACGCACCGGCCGACCTGGGTAAGGACACCACATGGACACCTCCAACCTGTTTTCCCATCCCGATGCGCCGGACTGTGTCCGGTCGGTCGACGCCTCGGGGAAACCGGTCGAATATCCGACATTTTCGGACCGCCCCGACGCGGATCGCGAAGCAGGGCCTAAGCGCGATGGCGGACCAGCCTACCGTCCCTGATCCGCGCGAAACCGTCGCCGCGTTACGCCGTCTGGGGATCAACGCCGACGCGTCGGCACGCCGGCGCGCCGAGTACTCCTCGGACGCGTCGCTGTATCGGGTGATCCCGGCGGCGGTCGTGTTTCCCCGCCACGTCGACGAGATCGTCGCTATCGGCGAGGTCGGCCGTTCACTTGGGGTGCCGTTGACCGCGCGGGGCGCCGGAACGTCGATCGCCGGCAATGCCGTCGGGTCCGGGATCGTCGTCGATTTCTCCCGGCATCTCAATCAGATCCGCGACCTCGACCCGGAATCGGGGACCGTGGTGGTTCAACCCGGCGTCGTCCTCGACGACCTGCAGCGTGCCGCGGCGCCGTACAGGTTCCGGTTCGGCCCCGACCCCTCTACCCACAGCCGCTGCACGATCGGCGGAATGATCGGCAACAATGCCTGCGGTTCCCGGACCCTGGGTTACGGCCGCACCGCAGACAACGTGATCGAGCTCGATGTCGTCACCGGAACCGGTGAGCCGCTGCGGGTGACCGGATCCGCCGCGCCGCAGTCGTCACCGACCCTGGCCCGGCTGCAGAGTCTCGTCGGATCGCGTTTGGGCCTGATCCGCACCGAGTTCGGCCGGTTCAGCCGGCAGGTGTCGGGATACTCCCTGGAACACCTGTTGCCTGAGCAGGGCTTCGACGTGGCCAAGGCATTCGTCGGCAGCGAAGGAACCTGGGGCCTGCTGCGGGAAGCGACCCTGCGGCTGGTGCCCGAACCTGCGGCGACCGCGCTGCTGGTGCTGGGCTATCCCGACATGGCCGCGGCGGCCGACGCGGTCCCCGCGCTGCTCCCCTTCGGGCCGACGGCGCTGGAAGGCCTCGACAGGCGGATCGTCGAGGTGGTGGCCGGGCGCACCCACGGCCCCGGCGTGCCCGCCCTGCCCGACGGCGGCGGCTGGCTCTTCGCGGAGTTCAGTGGCGACCACGGTGCCGAGGTCGCCGCCCGCGCCGAGGAAGCACGCCGGGCAGCCGGCGCCACCGAAGGCTGGGTGGTGTCGCCCGACGTGGCCGCGATGCTGTGGCGTATCCGTGAGGACGGCGCGGGGCTGGCCCCGCGCGCCACCGACCCGGCCGGGCAATCCGGCTGGGAGGACGCCGCTGTGCCGCCGCACCACCTCGGCAGCTACCTGCGGGAGTTCAACGCGCTGATGGACGAGTTCCACCTGACCGGCGTCCCCTACGGGCATTTCGGCGACGGGTGCGTCCACATCCGCATCGACTTCACGCTGAACCACCCTGACGGCCGCTCCGTCTTTCGCGAATTCCTCACCGAAGCAGCACGTTTAGTCGCCAGATACGGCGGATCGATGTCGGGCGAACATGGCGACGGGCGCGCCCGCAGTGAGCTGCTGCCGCTGATGTATTCACCAGCGGCTATCGAGACGTTAGCGGCCGTCAAGGGAATTTTCGACCCCGACGACCTGCTCAACCCGGGGGTCATCGTCCGTCCACGGCAGCTGGACGCCGACCTTCGGGCGGCCTCCGTCCCGCCGATGCGGACTGGCCTGGGCTTCCGATACCACCGTGATCACGGCGATTTCAGCGTGGCCGTGCACCGGTGCACCGGCGTGGGAAAATGCCGGGCCACCGGCGGCACCGGCGTGATGTGCCCCTCGTTTCGGGCCACCCGGGACGAAAAGGATTCCACCCGCGGCCGGGCGCGGGTATTACAGGAGCTGGCCAACGGCACCCTGGTGCAAGGATGGCAGGCTCCCGAAGTGCTTGAATCACTGGACTTATGCCTATCCTGCAAGGCGTGCTCGTCGGAGTGCCCGACCGGGGTGGACATGGCGGCCTTCAAAGCCGAGGCGCTCTATCAACGCTATCGGCACCGGCCGCGCCCGGCGTCGCACTACGCGCTGGGATGGCTGCCGCGCTGGGCGCGAGCGGCCTCGCTGGTGCCCACCACGGTAAACCGCCTGGCAGCCGGTCGACTTGGCGCGCTGGGCAAGCGGCTGGCCGGCGTCGAGAGCCGACGCGACCTCCCCGCCTTCGCGGTGCAGACGTTCCGGGATTGGTTCAAGCGCCATTCGATCGTCCCGGGTGCGCCGGTGTTGCTGTGGGTGGACACTTTCACCGAGCACTTCACCCCCGACGTCGGCATCGCCGCGGTCGAGGTACTCCAACGCGCCGGGTATTCGGTGCGAATCCCCTCGCGGCCACTATGTTGCGGACTGACCTGGATCTCCACCGGTCAGCTCGACACAGCGCGAAAAGTGCTGCAGCGAACGATCGATACCCTGGAGCAGACGGCGGCAACCGGCGTGCCTATCGTGGGCTTGGAACCGTCGTGCACGGCGGTGCTGCGCGGTGACGCTGCAGAGCTGCTCAAGCCGACTGACCGCGCCGCCGTCGTCGCCCGGTCAGTGCGCACTCTCGCGGAGTTGCTCACCCGAACCGCGGGCTGGCAGCCGCCTGATCTGTCTGCGGCCACCGCGGTCGTGCAGCCGCATTGCCACCACCGCGCCGTGCTGGGATTCGGGACCGACCTCGCGCTGCTTGATCGCACGGGTATCACCTCACACGTCGTGGCCGGCTGTTGCGGCATGGCCGGTAACTTCGGCGCCGAGCGCGGCCACTTCGACCTCAGCGTGGCCATCGCCGAAGCCGCGTTGCTCCCGGCGGCGCGGCAGCATCCCGACGCGGTGGTGTTGGCTGACGGGTTTTCCTGCCGAGTCCAACTCGAACAGCTGGCCGGGCGTCGGGCCAGGCACCTGGCCGAGCTGCTGAACTCGAGTCCGGGGTAACCTGAACCGCGTGGGGTGTCGTTTCGTTTCCCGGGGGTCACCCCGCGCGTCGAGTGTGCGTCCAGGGCGGCGACACGCCGAGGGCCGCCGCCCTGGACGCACAACGGAAATTCACCTGCAAGGCCTCGACGACCCAAGCGTTAAAAATGGCCGACAACGTGGGGCAACGTTGTTAGCGTCCGTTGCGGGTTGAGGTTGGCGGAGGTCTGGATGGGCGGTCGCGGCAACCCGCGGAAACGGTCTGCGGTCCTGGCCGCCACTGGGAGCGGGGGACTCGTTGCGCTGTCTGCACTGACTGCGGCGGCTGCCTTCGCGACAGACGACGCCGCGTTGATCATGGGCGGCACCGGCACTCCGATTCCTCCCGAGAGCTATATCCAGGCGGTCAACGAGCTCTACTTGCACTGCGACCCGCCCGCGTGCGCCTTGCAGGGTGTCGACACCCCCGAAGGGCTGTATCCGATCGTGGGTGGTCCCAAAGAGCTGACGCTGAACCAGTCGGTGGCCCAGGGCGTCGCGATCCTCGACAACGCCATACAGGAACAGCTCGCCGCCGGGAACGACGTCACCGTCTTCGGCTACTCGCAAAGCGCGGTGATCGCCACCGAGGAGATGGAAAACATCGCCAACGGGATCGCCGGCATCGACCCGTCCCCCGAGCAACTGCATTTCGTGATGATCGGCGATCCCAACAATCCCAACGGGGGCCTACTCGAACGTCTCGACCTGCCGCCCAATAGTGACCCGACCGTCGCAAGCCTGGGTATCACCTTCAACGGCGCAACCCCGGTCGACGACTACCCGACCGCGATCTATACCGGGGAATACGACGGTTTCGCCGATTTTCCCCGCTACCCGATCGACGTGCTCGCCGATCTCAACGCGCTGCTGGGAATTTTATTCGTCCATACCGAGTACCCCGATCTGACTGCGGCCCAGCTCTCCAGCGCCGTCGAGGTGCCCACCTCGGCCGGATACGACGGCGCCACGACGTACTGGATGATTCCCACCGAGTACCTGCCGCTGCTGGATCCGTTGCGCGCCATCCCGGTCAGCGGGCCGATCCTGGCCGACTTGCTGCAACCCGACGTCGAAGTGCTGGTGAACCTGGGTTATGGCGATCCTGCCTACGGTTGGGTCAACGACAACGCCAACGTGCCCACCCCGGCAGGGCTGTTCCCAAGCCTGGCCGATTTGGAAAAGGTTCCGGGTCTGCTGGTCGCGGGAACCGAAGAGGGAATCCAAGACGCGATCAGCGACATTGAACACCCTGCGCAATTGTTCTCGCTGGCCAGCAACCCTGTTCTGCGGCTGTTGGAGGAGTCGTACGTCGCTGCAGTGACATTCAAAGACATCGCGATATCCCCTGGCTCGGACACCCCGCTGGGGATCGTCGACGCGCTGAGCGGCGCCGCCTCGAGCCTTTACGGGACCCTGCTTCCCACCGCAGATATCATCAATGCTCTGCTCACGACGGTTCCGGCCGAGGACCTTACGATTTTTGCCTACGAGCTCAGCCAGGGCAATGTGCTTGACGCGATCGGTATGCCGGTCGCCGTCAATGCCGCGCTGCTGCCGCTGGGCGGTCTGTTCGACATCATCGCGGTCGGCGAGGGCGTTTTCACGGCCGGTCTCGATCTGGCAAGCCCGTTTATCGAAATACCCGGTCTTATCCCCTGAACCGCCGCGGCACTCAGAGCATCCTGCGGCCGTCGGTGCCGAAAAAATGCAGGTGATCGGTGCGAGGGTGCACGCGCACCCGGCTGCCGCGCCGCGGAGGATCACCTCCGTCCGCGCGAACGACGATGGATTGGCCGGTCATGTCGTCCGGCGGGCAGGTCCGGCCGTACAGATACGCGTCGGCGCCGAGTTCTTCGACGACGTCGACTTCCATCTCCACGCCACGACCACCCAGCTCGAAGTGCTCGGGCCGGATTCCCAGGACAACCGCGGCGGCGCTGTCGGCCACCCGGCGCGGCACCGGAATCTGCCAGTCACCCAACGACACCGAGTGATCGGTGACCGGCAACGTGAAAAGGTTCATCGCCGGGGAGCCGATGAACCCCGCGACGAACACGTTGACCGGTTCGCGGTAGAGCTCCCGCGGCGACGCGTACTGCTGCAGCACACCGTCACGCAACACCGCGACCCGGTCACCCATGGTCATGGCCTCGACCTGGTCGTGAGTCACGTAGACGGTGGTGGTGCCCAGCCGCCGCTGCAACGCCGCGATCTGGTTGCGGGTCTGCACCCGCAGCTTGGCGTCGAGATTGGACAACGGTTCGTCCATCAAAAAGACCTGAGGGCGGCGCACGATCGCCCGGCCCATGGCCACTCGCTGGCGTTGTCCGCCGGAAAGATCCCTCGGTTTGCGATCCAGGTAGGGCTCCAAATCGAGCAGCCGGGCCGCGTCCAGGACTCGTGCGCGGATCTCGGCCCTGGGCGTCCTGGCGATCTTCAACGCGAAGCCCATATTCTGCGCCACCGTCATGTGCGGGTACAGCGCGTAATTTTGAAACACCATCGCGACGTCGCGGTCTTTCGGGTCATCATCGGTGACGTCACGTCCGCCGATTCGGATGCGGCCCGCATCCAGCGTCTCCAAACCCGCGATCATCCGCAGCGACGTCGTCTTGCCGCACCCGGAGGGCCCCACCAGCACCACGAATTCGCCGTCGCCGATCTGCAGATCCAGGCTGTCCAGCGCCGGGCATGCAGCGCCGGGATAACGGCGTGTCGCCTGCTCGAAGCTCACCGATGCCATCCACTACCCCCCGAACCCGCTCATCGCGATACCCCGGACAAACGACCGCTGCGCGACCGCGTAAATGATCACCAGCGGCGCCAGGATCAGCATCGAGGCGGCCATCAGCACCGGCCATCGGGCGACGTATTCGCCTTGTAGCCAGACCAGGCCCAGGGTCAGCGTGGCGATGCTCTTGTGCTCGATCATCACCAGCGGCCACAGGAATTCGTTCCAGACATTGACCCAGGTGAGCACCGCCAACACCATGACCGCCGGCTTGGTGTGCGGCAGCAGGATCCGCCAGTAGACCTGCCACGGTGAGCAGCCGTCGAGAATCGCGGCTTCCTCGAGCTCGTCGGGCAGGGTGCGGAAAAACTGCCGCATCAGATATGTCCCGAATGCGGTGCCGAACAACCCCGGCACGACCATCGCCCACGGGGTGTCGGTCCACCCGACCAGCCGCATCAAGATGAACTGCGGGATCACCGTCACCGTCAGCGGTACCATCAGCGTCCCGAGATAGCATACGAACAACGTGTCGCGGCCCCGGAACGACAACCGCGCAAACGCGTAGCCGGCCAGCGAGCAGAAGAACACCTGCCCGGCCGTGATGCATCCGGCATAGACCACCGTGTTGAAGAACATCCGACAAAACGGCATGAGCGCAAAGACCTCACGGTAATTCCCCCATTGCGGATGAGCCGGCAGCAACGCCGGCACACCGACCTCGGTTTCCTTCTTCAACGAACCCGACAGTGCCCACAGGATCGGAAACAGCGCGCACCACGCAATGCCGATGAGCGCGAGATAGACGACGCCGGCCCGCAGCATGCCGGACTTGATCACCCGCTCCCCCATCATCACTCCTCCAGACGACTCCGGCGTGCCAGCAGCAACTGCACCACGGTCAGTGTCAGCAGGATCGCGAACATCACCCACGCCAATGCCGACGCGTAACCGAATTGCAGGAATGCGAAGGCGTTCTGGAAAAGCATGATGCCCAGCACATAGGTCGCGGTCTCCGGCCCGCCGTTGCCGCCGGTGAGCACGTAGACCAGGTCGAACGCCTGGAACGCGTTGATGATCGAGATCACCACGACGAATATCAGCGCGCCGCGCAGCAGCGGGACCGTGATCGAGAAAAATCGGCGGACTTCGCCCGCGCCGTCGATCCGGGCGGCCTCGTAGACGTCGTCCGGAATCCCCTGCATCGCAGCCAGAAGGACAACTGTCGCAAAAGGCACGCTTTTCCACACGCTGACCGTGCACAGCGAAAACATCGCCCAGTGCGGCTCGATGAGCCACGGAATCGGGCCGATCCCAACCCAGCCGAGCATGATGTTGAGCAGCCCGTTGTCGGTGTTGAAGACGAACTGCCACACGACGGCCATCACGACCGCCGAGACCGCCAGCGGCAAGAAGACGATGGTGCGAAAGATGCCGATGCCCTTGACTTGCCGGTTCAAGATGCCGGCAACGATCAGGCTGATGAGTACCGTCGGCACCAGTGTTCCGAGAGTGAACACTACGGTGTTGCGCAGCGCGATGAGGAAAAGCGGGTCAGCGGTGAACAGGTTCCGGAAGTTTTGCAGGCCGACGAATTTCGGCGGCGTGAACAAATCCCACTTCTGAAAGCTCATGTACAGCGAGAATCCGAGCGGGAACAGCATGAACACCGCGACCGCGGCGAGGTTCGGCGCGACGAACAGGTGCCCGGTGGCGACGCGTCGTCGTATCGATCGGCGACGGCGCGATGCTGCGATGGCGGGCCGGCTCGTCATGGATTGCGCAGCACCTCGTCGACCTGGCGTGCGAGTCCGTCGGCCAGTGACGTCGCTGGCTTGGAGCCGCGCAGCACCGGGCCGAAGTTGCGGTCCATCAGCGCGTTGATCTTTTCCCATGCGGGTGTGATCGGCAGTCCTTCGGAATTCGCCGGACCGCCGGTGAGTACGGCGAGATGGCCGATCCTGCGGTGGGCCTCGGCGAACCCGGTCGAGTGGATCGCCGAACGCAACACCGGCACGAACAGCCCGGATCGAGCGATCACGTCCTGTCCCTCCGGGCCGGCAGCGAACTTCACGAACTCCCACGCCTGCTGACGGCGACGGCTGTCGGCCGCGATGGCGAGCCCGGTGCTGCCGATGTTGGAGCGGGCCCGGGTGGCTCGCGGCCCGGTCGGCAACACAGTGACGTCGAAATCCAGGCCGTCGGCCCGGTCGAAGGTCTGATATCTCCAGTGCCCGCCGAGCGCCATCGCCGCTCTGCCCGCCGAGAACAGGTCCATCGTGGACATCGACTGTGTCTCCGACGCGGTGGGGGCGACCCGGTGCCTGGTGGCCAGGTCGGCGTAGAACTGGACGCCCTCGATGAACGCAGGGTCACCGAAATTGAGGTGGGTGGGGTTCATCCGCGGAGTCGACCACGGGACACCGTTGTTCATCCCGAAGAGCCCGGCCGAATAGGACCCCACCCAGGTGTCGACGAATCCCCACTGTGAAACCCGGCCGGACCGATCGCGTTTGGTGAGCGCCTTCGCGGCGTCGAGGAAGTCGCCGAAGCTCCACGGCTGCTCCCATCGCCCGGGCGGTGGGCGCACACCGGCCTCGTCGAACAGCGCGGTGTTGTAGAACAAGAAGTTCCCGGACCATTGCTCGGGCAGCGCGTACTGACCGCCGTCGTAGGTGAAGGTGCCGTAGAGCGACGTGATGCTGTCGGCACGCAGCTGCGCGGCGAAAACCGGGTCGTGCGCCAACAGCTCACCCAGGTCCAGCAGCACTCCCCGGTCGGCCAGCCCGGCGTAGGAGAACTCCCAGGCCATCATCACGTCCGGGCATTTGCCGCCGGCGCAGAACGTCGACACCTGTTGCATCGGGTTGGGCCCGGACAGCAGTGTGCGCACCGTGATGTCGGGATGACGCCGCCGGAAGGCATCGATGACCAGCATCCGGGCGTCGGCCTCTTCGGGATTGGCGGCGAAGAAGAAGGTCAGCGCGTCGTCGTCGGCCGCACATCCCGGCGACCCGAACACCAGTGCGGCCGCGCCGAGCACGCCGGCGCTGCGCAACAGCGTCCGCCGCCGAACCGGCCGGCTCATCAGGCGCTCGACGCCAGCGTGACGCCGGCGGCCCGCATCGCGTCGATGGCTGCCTCGGTGGATTCCTGCGCCATGCCGGCGGTCAGGTCCAGCAATACCCGGGTGGCGAAACCGGCCCGGACCGCGTCCTCGGCGGTCTGGCGGACGCAGTAATCGGTGGCGATCCCGACCACGTCGACCTCGTCGACGCCGCGCCGGCGCAACCAGTCCGCCAGCGGCGTCCCGGTGTCGTCGACACCCTCGAAGCCGCTGTATGCCGCGGCATAAGCGCCTTTGCGGAAGACCGTCTCGATCCCGCCGGTGTCCAGAGCCGGGTGGAACTGCGCTCCGCGAGTGCCGGCCACGCAGTGCCGCGGCCAGGAGGTCAGGTAGTCGGGTCGGTCGGAGAAGTGGTCACCGGGATCGACGTGGAAGTCCTGGGTGGCGACCACGTGCCGGTAGCCGGCGGCCGGAGTCGACAAATACTCGGTGATGGCGCCGGCCACGGCGGTGCCACCGACCACACCCAGCGAGCCGCCCTCGCAGAAGTCGTTCTGCACGTCGACGATGATCAGCGCCTGCATAGCGCCCACGGTATCGCCGATCGGCGCAGGGCGATGGCGACGAGCCGCCACTTTCCCGGACGGCGATGAACCGGAGCGCCACCTGCGCTGTGCGGCCCGTCACGTATAGTCCAGACACGTGTCCAGACAGCGTGTTGCCGTCGATGTCGATTCCCCTGCCCTGGCCAGTGCCCGCGTCGCCCTCACGGAACCGGCGTGAACATGCGGATTGCCTTGCTTTCCTACCGCAGCAAGCCGCATTGCGGCGGCCAGGGTGTCTATGTCCGTCATCTCAGCCGGGGCCTGGTCGAGCTGGGTCATCGCGTCGAGGTGTTCTCCGGTCAGCCCTATCCCGAGGGCCTGGATCCGCGGGTGGTGCTTCGCCGGGTGCCCAGCCTGGACATGTACCGCGAGCCGGACCCGTTCCGCATTCCGCACCCCCGCGAGATCCGGGACCGCATCGACGTCCTCGAGCTCGCGACGGTGTGGACGGCCGGGTTTCCGGAGCCCCGCACCTTCAGCCTGCGCGCCGCCCGGCTGCTGGCCGGCCGGCGGGGTGATTTCGACGTGGTGCACGACAACCAGTGCCTGGGGGACGGACTGCTCGAGATCGCGGCGACCGGCCTGCCGGTGGTAGCGACCGTGCACCACCCGATCACCCGCGACCGGTTGCTGGACCTGGCGGCGGCACCGTGGTGGCGCAAACCCTTGGTGCGCCGCTGGTACGGCTTCCTGCGGATGCAGCAGCGGGTCGCTCGCGCGCTTCCTGACTTGCTGACCGTGTCGTCGTCGTCGGCCGCCGACATCACCGTCGACTTCGGGGTCAGCCCCGAGCGGCTGCACGTGGTGCCGCTCGGCGTCGACACCACCGTGTTCACGCCGGCGGCCCGGCCGCGCGTCCCCGGCCGCCTCATCGCCATCGCGAGCGCCGACACCCCGCTCAAGGGCGTCGCGAACCTGCTGCACGCGCTGGCCAGGTTGCGCACCAAACGCGACGTGGAACTGCAGCTCGTGGCCAGGCTCGAGCCGAACGGGCCGACCGAGAAGCTGATCGCCGAACTCGGTCTCTCCGACATCGTGCACACCTCCAGCGGGCTCTCCGACGCCGAGCTCGCCGGATTGTTCGCCTCTGCTGAAATCGCTTGCATTCCTTCGCTGTACGAAGGATTCTCCCTTCCGGCAGTGGAGGCGATGGCCAGCGGTACGCCGATCGTCGCCAGCCGGGCCGGCGCCCTGCCCGAAGTGCTCGGACCCGACGGCGACTGCGCACGGTTGGTCCGGCCCGGAGACGCCGGCGAGTTGCTGCGGGTGCTCGACGAGCTTTTGGCCTCCCCCGAGCAGCTGCGCCGGCTCGGGAGAGCCGGCCGCCGCCGCGCGCTCGACGTGTACAGCTGGGAATCGGTGGCCGCCCAGACCGTTGGCGTCTATGAACGCGCGATCGCGCGGACACCGGGCTCGACGGCCACGGCGAGCGACCCGTGCTGACGGTGGATTTCGACCGGCTCGGCGTCGGGCCCGGCACCAAGGTCATCGACGTCGGCTGCGGGGCCGGCCGGCACAGTTTCGAGGCATACCGCCGCGGCGCCGACGTGATCGCGTTCGACCGGGACGCCGCGCAACTGGCCGAGGTCGCGACAATGCTGTCGGCGATGGCCGAGACCGGCGAGGCGCCCGCGTCGGCCACCGCCGACACCGTGGTGGGCGACGCGATCGCGTTGCCCTATCCCGACGGCACGTTCGACTGCGTGATCGCCGCGGAAATCCTCGAGCACGTGCCGGCCGACGACGCGGTGATCACCGAGCTGATCCGCGTCCTGCGGGTCGGCGGCAGGCTGGCGGTCACCGTGCCCCGATGGCTGCCGGAGCAGGTGTGCTGGTTGTTGTCCGACGAGTACCACAGCAACGAGGGCGGCCACATCCGGATCTACCGAGCCAGTCGGCTGCGCGGCAAAATCGCCGACGCCGGAGTGACGTTTATCCATAGTCACCACGCGCACGCGCTACATGCTCCATTTTGGTGGCTGAAATGCATTGTCGGAATGACGAATCCAGATCACCCTGCGGTAAACGCCTATCACAGGCTGCTGGTCTGGGACATGATGCACAGGCCGTGGATCACCCGCCTGGCCGAATCGGCGCTCAACCCACTGATCGGCAAGAGCGTCGCCCTGTACTTCGAGAAATCGGTGGCCGCCGTTGAACTGTTCTGACACCCTCGGCGTGGCGGGGATTCTCACGCCACAGCAGTGCCGCCAAACCGCGGAATCGATTGCTGCGGTGCAGGAGCCGTCCGGTGCGATCCCGTGGTCGGTGGGCGGGCACACCGATCCCTGGGATCATGTCGAATGTGCGATGGCCCTTACCACGGCGGGTTTGATCGAACCGGCCCGCCGCGCCTATGCCTGGTGTCGTCACCAGCAGCGCGCCGACGGCTCCTGGCCGCTTCAGCTGCGTGCCGGCGTCGTCGAGGATGCCAACAGCGACAGCAACTTCTGTGCCTACATCGCCGTCGGGGTGTGGCACCACGTGCTGGTCACCGGGAACGGTGCCTTCGCCGCCGCCATGTGGCCGACGGTGCGCGCAGCTATCGAGTTTGTGCTGGACCTGCAGCTTGAGGGCGGTGAGATCTGCTGGGCGCGAAGCTCTTCGGGCCCAGTAGCCGAGGCACTGCTGACCGGCTGTTCGAGCATTTTCCACAGCCTGCGCTGCGCACTGGCTCTGGCCAACTACGTCAACGAGCCGCAGCCCGACTGGGAGGTCGCACTGGGACAATTGGGTCATGCGATCACCGCGCACCCGGAGGCGTTCACCGAGAAGCCGCATCACTCGATGGACTGGTATTACCCGATTCTCGGTGGGGCGCTGCGGGGCCGGGCCGCGACGGCCCGGCTCGCCGAACGGTGGCCTGATTTCGTCGTCGACGGACTCGGTGTCCGCTGTGTCGACGACCGGCCGTGGGTCACCGGCGCCGAGACCTGCGAATTAGTGCTGGCGCTGGACGCGATGGGTTACCGGGCCGAGGCGCTGCGCCAGTTCGCGGCCATGCAGCACCTGCGCGAATCCGACGGCTCCTACTGGACCGGGTTGGTATTCAGCGACGGCAAGCGTTGGCCGGTCGAGCGCACCACCTGGACCGCGGCGGCGGTGATCTTGGCGGCCGATGCATTGTCACGCACCACCGCCGGCAGCGGCATCTTCCGGGGTACCGATCTGCCGCGCGGTCTGGAGGGTGAATACGACTGCGAGTGCGCGGTCAACCCGACCGATCGCTAGCCAACACACCCGGCGCGCCTGAAGTCCGTTCCAGCACCCGCAGCGACCCAGTGACCGATCGCTGTTCGAACGCTCCGGTTTCCAATGCGCGACAATAGATCTGGTAGGGAGCCTGGCCGCCGTCGCGGGGATCGGGGAATACGTCGTGGATGATCAGCGCGCCACCAGGACTCACCCAGCGCGCCCAGCTGTCGAAGTCCTCGTGCGCCGCGGCTTCGCTGTGCCCGCCGTCGACGAACAGCAGCTGCAGCGGTGTCCGCCAGCCGCGGGCCACCACCGCCGATCGGCCCACCACCGCAACAACATTGTCGTCGAGCCCGGCCTCGTCGAGGGTGCGCCGCAACGCCGGCAGGGTGTCGAAACGCCCGGTAGCGGTGTCCACCAGCGACACGTCGTGATAAACCCAGCCCGGTTGATGCTCTTCGGACCCGTGATGATGGTCGACGGTGTAGAGCACACTGTCGCCGATGGCCGCCGCCGCTCCCAGCAGCACGGTCGACTTGCCGCAATAGGTGCCGATCTCCACCCCGACACCGTGATCGAAGTAGTGCAGCGCAGCGTCATGCAGCGCCCGACCCTCCTCGGGCGGCATGAACCCTTTCACCCGCTCGGCGAGCTCGAACAACCGGGCGGTACGCTCGTCGGGCCCAGCAGCGCTCATCGCGACCCGCACTTACAGAACGATGGCGCGGACCGTCGGTGTCCGTAACGGTCAGGATGGCTCGGAGTACCGGCAGACGAGATCTTCTTCACCGAACGTGTTCGTGTGCTGCAAGCCCCTGGCGTCGCGGCCGAAGAACGTCCACTGCCGTGGTGTCGTCTGTGGGCCGCTGATCAGCTTGACGGTGTAGCGCAGACCCAGCGGGTTCGTCGCGCCGATGATGTCACCGACTCGGACCTGGGACGGATGAATCTGGGGCGCGTCGCACCGGTTCTGTGTAGCCATGTCCACCCGTCCTTGTCGGTATCACCCCCCACGCTACCCCAGGATGGCACCGGCGTGCCGACGGCCGGGCCGGAGGCGGCGCGCCGGTCGTCCGGGTGCACGCGTTTCGGCACGCCGGCCGGTACTGTGGCGGTGTCGTCCCGGATGTCCCGAGATGGCCGAAGCTGGTCTGATACCAGCCCTGAAACCGGAGACGGCGATGAGCAGATTCGTCGAGTCGATGCTCAGCAGCGCCGAGTCAAGTGGTCATGGCTTGGTGACCGGTGAGCCCGGCGCGCCGGTTCGTCACGGCTGGGGAGACATTCACCGGCAGGCTCGACAGGTCGCGGGAGGTTTGGCCGCTCTGGGGGTCGGCCCGGGCGATCGGGTGGGTGTGTTGGCCGGCGCCCCGGCAGAGATCGCGGCTACCGCGCAGGGGGTGTGGCTGCGGGGCGCGTGCCTGACGATGCTGCACCAGCCGACGCCGCGCACCGACCTGCAGGTCTGGACCCAAGACACGCTGTCGATCGTCGCCATGCTCGAGGCGAGGGCGGTCATCGTGTCGGATCCGTTCCTGGCGGTGCCGGCGGTGCTGGCCCGCCACGGGGTCGCGGTGGTGACGATTGCCCAGCTGCTGGCCGCCGCACCGATCGACGCGGTGGCCAGCAGCGAGGACGATCTGGCGCTTTTGCAGTTGACGTCGGGCTCGACGGGTTGCCCCAAAGCAGTCGCGATCACCCACGCCAACGTGATCGCCAACGCCGAGGCGATGTTCGCCGCTGCCCGCTACGACCTGGACAACGACGTGATCGTGAGCTGGTTGCCGCTGTTTCACGACATGGGCATGACGGGGTTTCTGACCGTTCCGATGCTGTTCGGCGCCGAGCTGGTCAAGATCACTCCGATCGACTTCTTGGCCGATATCTTGTTGTGGCCCAGGTTGATAGACAAATACCGCGCAACGATGACCGCGGCGCCGAACTTCGCGTACGCCTTGCTGGCCAAGCGGCTGCGCCAGCACGCCCGATCCGGTGAACTTGATTTGTCGTCCTTGCGGTGGGCGTTGTCGGGTTCCGAGCAGGTCGAACCGGCCGACGTCGAGGACCTCTGCGCGGCCGGGGCGCCGTTCGGGCTGCGTCCCGAGGCGATCCTGCCGGCCTACGGGATGGCGGAAACCACCGTCGCGGTGTCATTTTCGCAATGCGGAGTCGGGCTCGTCGTAGACGAGGTGGACGCCGACATGCTTGCCGTGCTGCGTCGGGCGGTGCCCGCCACCACCGGCAACACCCGACGGCTGGCCACCCTGGGGCCGGTGCTGGAGGGCATGCAGGCCCGCATCGTCGACGAGGACGGTACCCTCGAGCCGGTGCGTGGCGTGGGCCTGATCGAGGTGCGCGGCGCCCCGGTGACTTCCGGATACGTCACGGCCGGCGGTTTTGTGGCCGCCCAAGACGAGCGGGGCTGGTTCAACACCGGGGATCTGGGCTACCCTGACCGAGCAAGGTCACGTCGTGGTGTGCGGCAGAGCCAAGGACGTGATCATCATGGCCGGGCGCAACATCTACCCCGCCGATGTGGAGCGCGCGGCCGGGCGGGTCGCCGGCGTGCGCGCGGGTGGTGTGGCGGCCGTGCGGCTCGACGCCGGCCATTCGCGTGAATCGTTCGCGGTGGCCGTCGAATCAAGCAAGGCCGACGATCCCGCACAGGTGCGCCGCATCAAGCACGAGGTCGCACACGAAGTCGTCGCCGAAGTTGCCGCGCGGCCGCGCAATGTGGTGGTACTGGCCCCGGGCTCGATCCCCAAGACCCCGTCGGGCAAGCTGCGCCGAAGTTATGCATTGGCACTGCTGTCGTGACCCTCAGCACTGTTCGCGGTTGCGGTTCCACTCCAGCCAGCCCACGCCACTGCGGCCGTCGGCGGTGGTGACCACGGCCCACACCCGGGGAAAGTCGCTCACCCGCCCGTCGGGGGCGACCAACCGTAGCGGCGCGTGACCTTGCACGTCGACGGTCATGCTGATCTCGTCGAGCGTCAACGTCGCTTCCTGGGGTAGACCATTGGCGCCGAAGGTTTCCCGAGCGGCGATGGTGTGCACTTCGGTGACTGCGCCGCCGCGGTCTTGCACGTAGCCGACCGCGATGGGTGCGGCACCGGGAATGCGCAGGTCCACGGCGTGCAGGTGGGTCCCGTCGTCGAGGTGCAGCGCGCTCCACAGCCAGTTCATGCTCCACCAGTCGCGCACCCCCCAGGAGTGGTCGCGTTGTCCCGGAACTGATTCGACCCGATATGGGGTGCCGTCGACGGTGATGCTGCCCGACACCGTGCAGGGAATCTCGTAGCGCGTGGTCAGCCGGTACCGGTAGGGCGTGCCGTCGGTGATCCACTGCAGATCCATGGTCACCTCGACCGGCACGCCCGACTCGCCGCGCAGCAGGGCCGCCGGATCGGTGAAAGACTGCCCGTGACCTTGCAGCGCAATCCGATAGCTGCGCAGCGGATCGTCTACCCGGTGGTGCAACTCGACGGTGCCGGTGCGCACGGCCCACGGGTCGGCGGGCAGCGGTACCTCGAAGTCGACGACGGCCACGGTGGGCAGCCGCGGCCCGCACAGCAGTGCGTGCAGCCACGCGGTGTGCTGGTTGGGTACCAGGCCGAGCCGTAGCCAACCGCCGAATCCTTGCCCTACATCGACGAAATCGGCATACCAGCTTTCGTTCCAGAGCGGCTCGTCGGTCGGGCTGTGTGCGGATTCGTCGTCGGGCGCCGGGCACAGCGGCACCACCGGCACCGCCGCCGGCAGCAGCGCCAGCGCATCGGTGTCGAGCACATGCTCGCAGTGCCGTTGCAGCAAAGTCATGAACATCAGGTCGCCCCGCTCGGTGCGCTCCACCAGCATCGACGACACGATCGCCATCATCACCCCGAAGAAGCTCTGCCGGCGCACACCGTCGCGGACCTCGGCCAGGCCGATCGGCGCGTCGGGACCGAGTGCGGCGTGGTAGGCCTTCAGCAGCTCGTCGTAGTGGACGCGCCGGTCTGCCACCGCCAGCGCGCCGCCGAGGAAATAGGCCAGATCGGTCATCGCCGGGCCCCACGTGACGGTCTGCCAATCGACCACCGTCAGTGGGCGGTCGGCGCCGGCGGTGCCGAACAGCATGTTGTCCAATCGGTAGTCGCCGTGTACCAGCCCGCAGGGGCCTTGTACCGCCTGATAGGCGTCGAACGCGCCGACCAGCCGCTCGCACACCCGCTGATGCTCCGGGGTGATCTGGTCGCGGTAGCGGTCCAGGAACCCGGCGTAAAGCCCGCCGATCAGCGTCTGGTTGATCGGCGAGTCGCGGTTGAGCCACGGCGCGTCGGCGAGCGCGGCGTCGCCGAGCAACGGACCTTGCAGACGGGCCAATTCGGTGACGGCAAGCCGGGCTTGCGCTTCGGTGGCGCCCCGGATCTCGTCGCCGACGACTGCCGGATTCGCATCGCCGAGCAAGACGTCGAAGACACCGGCCGCGGGGTCGAAGGCGGCGTGGTAGCAGGGGGCAACCGGCCCGGTCAGCCGCGGCGCGATCTCGCGGTAGAAGCGGACTTCCCTTTCGTAAAGCCCCAATTCCACGCCGGTTCGCCTGCTGAGCGGGTCGGTGGCCGCGACCTTCAGCACCACCGACTCCGGGCCCGCGGCGCGGTCGCCGTCGGCATAGGTCAGTCCAAGCCGGAAACACTCGCTCATCTGCCCGGTGCCGATGCGCTCGACCGTGAAGTCCGTGACGGCTCGTTTGCCCAGCACCGCGGTCAGCCAGTCGGCGGTGAGGTCGGCCGGTTGTTGGATGACGTGGTCGAGGTGTGACTGCATGGCATCTCCCAGTGTCTAGCGTGCGAGCGAAAAGCCCTCCCAGGCCAGGCGCCGCTCGGGGTGCGGGTCGAATTCGATTCGCGGCTTGCGGTCGAAAACCATGACGGCGCGGTCGCTGCCCGGGTAGGCCGGCCAGCCCGGTCCGGGCACCCCAGTGCGGCTGAAAGACAGCCAGCGCCCTTGTATTTCGTCGCTGACGCGCAGCGCATCCCGCCGGTCGGCCGCTGCCCCCAGCAACGCGCCGAAGGTGGTGCGGTAGACGTCGAAGACCGCGAGCAGTTCGGTGCCGTGGGTGGCGCCCAGGCCGGACCAGTGCAACACGCGCGGGGCGTAGTCGTACCGATACAGATAAGCCGGCGCGTGCCGGCCGTGGGCCTCGGCGATCTGCCAGGCCGCTGCGCCGAAGGCGAAATCGCCGCCGAGCCGGATGCAGGCCGACCGCCGGGGATAGCCGGGGTAGGCGGCGGTTATCCGGTCTCGCCGGGCGGGCTCGGTCTTTGCGAGCAGATCTTCGATCGTCTGCTCGGTCGTCGGCAGCATGCGCAGGAACCGGGTGAACAGCCGCCCCTCGTCGGCGTTGGTGCCCACGATGAGCGGGACCCGGTGCGTGTCTCCGCGACGCATCGCCTCGACCGGATCCAGCGGCAGACAGTCGTCACCGAAAACCGGACCGATCGGGAAGGCGCCCAGCATGTTGCGCACGCCCTCGTCGATCAGCCGGCGTTGTGCGGCCAGCAGTTCGGCGACGGATGCCTGCATCAGGGTGTGGGCGGCGTCTTGCCCACGCACACCGAGCAGCCGGGCGAACCGGGCGGCGAACTCGGCCGCGGCCGCGCGGGACCGCACCATCCCGGTGGCCGGGCTTTCGGCGATCGCCCGCGTGAACAAGCCCCCGGCGGCGGGCACCGCCAGCATCGTGGCAACCGCGTGTGCGCCCGCGCTCTCCCCGAACAGCGTGACGTTGTCGGGGTCGCCGCCGAAGGCTGCGATGTTGTCGCGCACCCAGCGCAACGCCAGCACCAGGTCGCGCAGGAAAAGGTTGCTGTCCACCGTGATATCGGGAGTCGACAGCGACGACAGGTCCAGGCATCCGAGCACGCCGAGCCGGTAGTTGACCGACACATAGACGCACCCGCGCCGGGCCAGCGCGGCGCCGTCGTACAACGGGGTGGCCGAACTGCCCAGGATGTAACCGCCGCCGTGCACGAAGACCATGACCGGCAGCGGTCGGTCGTCGGTGGTCTCGGGTGCCACGACGTTGAGGGTCAGGCAATCCTCGCCCATCGGCTGGTACTTGCCGAGGCCGATCATCGTGTAGCGGCGCTCCTGCGGAGCGCAGTTGGTGAAGCGGTGGCAGTAGCGCACGCCCGACCACGGCTCGGCCGGCTGTGGTGCCCGCCACCGCAGCGGCCCCACCGGCGGGCGGGCGTAGGGAATGGATCGCCAGCGCCGGACACCGTCGCGGGCGAAACCTTCGACGGTGCCGGTGGCAAGCTCCACGCGGACGGGGTGCCGATGCATATCCCGACCGTAGCGAACCTGCACCCGGCACCCGTGACAGTGTCGGCGGGCCGTGGCATAATCGAATGTATGTTCGAATCCGGTAGGCCGTCGTCCGCCGCAGCCGCTGCGGTGGATCGGCTGTGCGCGGCGTCGCGGGCGGAGAACCGGGCGGCCGGCGAGCGGTTGGTGGCCGTCGGTGAGCTGGATCTGCTGCGGTTGCGCGAGGTCGGGGAGCGCGAGAGCTGGGCGACCGACACCCACGATGCGGTGGTTGCCGAAGTGTCTGCGGCGTTGCGCATCAGCACGGCGCTGGCGTCGAGTTACCTGGACTATTCGCGCGCTCTGCGGATGCGGCTGCCACAGGTGGGTGCGCTGCTGGTGGCCGGCGATATCAGCTATTCGACGTTTCAGACGATCGTCTACCGCACCGACTTGCTCACCGACCCGCAGGTGCTGGCCGGCGTGGATGCCGAACTGGCTGTGCGGGTCGCGCGGTGGCCGTCGATGACGCGAGGGCGGCTGGCCGGCTACATCGACCGGGTGGTGGCCCGCGCCGATCGCGACGCGGTGCGCCGCAGGCACGAAAAGCAGGCCGACCGGGAATTCTCGATCTGGGACGGCGGCAACGGCTTAGCCGAGGTATTCGGCAGGCTGATCAGCACCGACGCCCACGTAGTCGATGCGCGGTTGAATGTCCTGGCCGACACGGTGTGCGCCGATGATCCGCGCACCCGCAAGCAGCGCCGCGCCGACGCCCTGGGGATATTGGCGGCCGGGGCCGACCGATTGCCGTGCCGCTGCGGGCAAGCGGACTGCCCCGCGGGCACCGCTCCGGCGCCGGGACCCGTGATGATACATGTCGTCGCCACCCGGGCCAGCCTCGAGAGCGCCGATCCCGCGCCGGGCGTGATACTCGGCAGCGGGGAGCTCATTGCGGCAGACCTGCTGGCCGACTTGGCCCGCTCAGCGCGCTGTCGGCCTCTGGTTCATCCGGCCGATGCGCCGGCCGAGCCGGGTTATTCGCCCTCGCGAGAGTTGGCCGACTTCGTCCGCTGCCAGGATCTGACGTGCCGGTTTCCGGGCTGTGACCGACCGGCCCTGGAGTGCGATCTGGACCATTCGATCCCCTATCGCGACGGTGGCCCGACACACGCGTCGAACTTGAAATGCGTTTGTCGCCAGCACCATTTGATCAAGACTTTCTGGGGCTGGTCGGACGAACAGCTGCCCGACGGCACCGTGATCTGGACGTCACCGGCCGGGCAGACCTACGTCACCACCCCAGGCAGCGCGCTGCTGTTCCCCGACCTGTGCGCCCCGACCGGGGACCTGGCCCCGTCCACGCCGACACCCACCCGGCGGTGCGCTGAGCGCGCTGTGATGATGCCCAGGCGGCGCCGCACCCGCGCCCAGAACCGCGCTACCTACATCGCCGACCAACGCCGGCGAAACCGTCAGGCCCGAACGCTCACCGTCGATGCCCCCGGCTGCGGTCCGGCACCACCCGCCGACGAGCCGCCGCCGTTTTAGTCACGGTCGGTCCGCGAGCACGCGGATCTCCCCGGTGCCGCCGTCCACCTCCACCAGCGCACCCGGCGGGAGACGCCGGGTGGCCCCGTGCGCGTCCACCACGCAGGGAACCCCGAACTCGCGGGCCACCACCGCGGCATGCGACATCGGGCCGCCGAGCTCGGTGACCACCGCTGCTGCATAGGAGAACGCGACGGTGTAGCCGACGTCGGTGACCTCGGCCACCAGGATCTCCCCGGGCTCGAGATCCTCGATGGTCTCAGGCTGCACCACCCGGACCCGCCCGCGGGCCAGGCCACCGCACACGCCGAGGCCGTGCAGCGTCTCGCCGGCGGTCAGCATCGTCGCCGACGCACGCACAGGCTGCCAGCGGCCGCTGAAGACCGCCGGCGGGATGACCGTGGCCAGCCTGCACCGTTCGGCACGGCGGCGAGCCACGACGTCGGCGGCGCAGGCGGGAAGTGCGTCGAGTTCGTCGACCAACAGGTAGAACACGTCGGAGCTGGCGTCGATGACGCCGGACTCCGCCAATCGGCGTCCGTATTCACGCAGCAGCCTGCGCAGCACCCAGATGGCGCGCACCATCCTGTCGCGGCGGACTTCGCGGTCGCGCAGTTGTCGCGCGGAGAGCAGCGCAACGGGCCGGGCACGCCGCGGGATTGGCCGGTGCTGCGCCGCCGGCAGCGCCGTGACGTGCAACGACTTGGCCACCATTCGGATCAGCAACTCGGGATTGTCGGCGTAGCTGGTCGACGACATCTCGACTTCGGCCGGCCCGCGGTGGCCCATCAGCGCCAGCTCGGCCAGCACTGCGGCATGAAATTCCGGCGCCTGCGCGGCAAGCGCGTCCAGGTGATCGCCGGGCTCGGCGAGCAGGCGGCCCACCGTGGAATCGCGGCGGGCGGCGGTCGCCAACCGGTGCACCGCACCGAGCGGTCGCGCGCTGGCCAGCTCCGGACCGACCGGTGGCGCAATCTGGCGCCCGCCCAGGCCCCGCAGGATCAGGCTGAACGCGGCGGAGAGCATGAACGATCCCGAGGCCAGCACCCACCCGTGCACCACGTGGTCGCGGGCCAGCAGGATCAGGCTCAGCAGCCGCTGCTCGTCGAGCTCGGTGAGGTCATCGTTCGTCAGGCGTTCCAACCGGTCGATGTCGGCGATGTAGTCGCGGGTGTCCCGACCCGAGCCGGCGCTCAGCCCGACCAGGTTGACGCCGAACACGCCGATGTTGCGGATCGTCCGCACCAGCTTTTTCGCACGGCGGGATTCACCGGGCAGACGCTGCTCGCCGAATATCGGTAGCGAAGCCAGGCTCGGCCCGAAGAACTGACTGCTGCTCAAGACCGTGGCAGGCTTGACGAACGGGACGGTTTCGGCCATGAAATGCCCGGCCGTGATCGCGCCGTAGAGACGGTGGGCGAACACCCCGACGGTCCGGGTCGCGATCTCGCGCTGGATCAGCCCACCCGGCCGGAGCCGCTCGGCGATGGCAACACCGCCCGCCCGCAGACCCCGCACCGCGACCGACGCCGACGACGGCGAGAACGGTCCCGGCAGCGCCTCGGACAGATTGGTCGCCAAAAACGTCGGAAAGCGCGGGTCGATCGGCGTGTCGAACTCCCCGTTGCAGCCCTCCGGCCCGGCCGGCACCGGGACGGTTCCGTCGGTCGCCGGCGCGTCGGTCACCGGAATGTCCTGCACGGTGGTCAGCCGCCACGGCAACGACAGCAACCGGCGGCCCAGACTCACCCGGCCCCGCACCGCCAGCGCGAAGTCGTCGGCACATTCGGCGGCGGTCCACGCCGGGGTGAATTCCCAGTATCGGCGCAGCCCCGAAGTATCCATCGGCGGCGCGTCCAGCAGGCCTCGCAGAGCGCCGAACCCGACCGCTGCCCACCGCGGCAGCACCGGCCGGCCGATCGCCGCGGCGAGCTGACGAATCGAAAGCTCGCCCGGGGCAGCCAGATTGACCGGACCGCTGTCGATGGCGGTTGCGACGATCGCCCGAATGAGGAGCCGAACGGCGTCGTCGCTGTGCACCACCTGCAGCCCGCGCCCGCTCGATCCGCGCGGGGCGGGCAACGCCGGGCCCGCCAGCAGGCGAAGCACGCGGTTGTTGACGTTGCGGCCGATGACCAGCGCCGGACGGACGGCCACCCACTCCGTGCCAGAGGCGGCCAGCATTGCTTCGACGCGGGCTTTGTCGCGGCCCTCGGGGGCGGCAGGGTTCACGGCGTGCGCCGACGACGTGAACACGATGCGCCGAGTGCCGGCCTCCGCCATCGCGTCGAGCACGTTGGCGGTTCCGTCGATGTTGATCTGCTGGGCTTCGCTTCCGCCCTCGACCGCCCAAGCACAGTGCGCGACGACGTCGGCGCCGTCGACAGCCTGCCGGACCGCAGTCGCATCCCGAATGTCGCTCGACACGAATTCCGCTGCCGTAGGCCAACTGTCGGGTCGGCGGCGGGCCACTCCGACAACGTCGTGGCCCAGGCTGAGCAGCCGGCTGACAACGCCGCGGCCGAGTACTCCGCTCGCCCCGGTAACAGCGATTCTCACGGACCGCCCTGCACAGGTCGATTCGTCGTCGGTCTATTCGTCGTCATCGAGCAAGGCCGCATTGACCAAGTCCTCGAGATCCATTTCGGCAAGATCCTTTTCGCGGGTTTGCTCAGCCTCGGTGCCGTCGGCCTCATCGGCCAGGCGCAACAACAGGTCCAGCACTCCGGCCCGGCGCAGGCGCTTGACCGGAATCGAGGCCACCAGGCGCTGGATTTCGGCGTCGCCGGCGACCGGCTGTTCGGCCTGCTCGGTCGAGATACCGAGGAGTTCGGTGCGGAAGTAACCGGCCAGCGCCGCAGAATTGGGGTAGTCGAAGATCAGGGTGGGTGAAAGGGGAAGCCCGGTGGCGGCTTTGAGCCGGTTCCGCATCTCCACCGCGGTCAGCGAGTCGAAACCCAACTCGCTGAACGCCTTGTCGGGGTCGATGGCCTCGGCTGTGGTGGTGCCCAGCACGGCGGCGATGTGCGAGCGCACCAAATCCAGCAGCACGGCGTGCTGCTCGTCCTCGGCCAGGCTCTCCAGGCGCTGCACGAGAGCGGATCTCGACTTGGCGGCAGCCAGCGAGTCCTCCACCCGGCGCCGCGCCGGAGCGTTGATCAGGTCGACGAACATCGGCGGTAGGGTGCCGGCGTCATGCTTGGCGCGCAGCGCCGTGGTGTCGATGGCGGCCGGCACCAGGTAGGGCTCGTCGACCACCAGTGCGGTGTCGAACAGTCGCAGCGCCTCCTCAGCGGACAGGGCCACAATGCCGTCTCGGGCGAACCGGGCGAAGTCCACGCTCTCCAGGCTGCCGGTCATCTGGCTGGGCTGTTCCCACAGCCCCCAGCCCAGCGATATCGCCGGCAACCCGTGTGCGCGCCGATGCGCGGCCAACCCATCCAAAAACGCATTGGCCGCCGCATAGTTCGCCTGACCCGACGACCCCACCAGCGCGGCCATCGAGGAAAACATCACAAACGCCGACACCCCGCGAGACAACTCATGCAAATTCCAGGCCGCATCCACCTTGGCCCGCAACACCGCGTCAACCCGCTGCGGCGTCAACGACGTCACCACCGCGTCGTCGAGCACCCCCGCGGCATGAATCACCGCCGACAACCCATGCTCGGGCGGAATCTCAGCGATC
>NZ_VYIK01000219.1 GCF_008709575.1 Mycobacterium sp. | reverse complement strand
GACGCCGGCGAGCCGTCGACGCCCACCAGCACCGGCGCCCGTGCGACATCGGTGACCAGCGGCTCCGCAGGGTGGATCACGGCGACCGGGCAATGCGCGTGGTAGACCAATCCCGAACTCACCGAGCCCAGGAAGTTGCGGGCCACCACGCCGCCACGACCCCGATAGCCCACCACGACCATCTCCGCCTCGTTGGAGAGGTCGACGAGCGTCGCGACGGTGGCCGAATAGAACACTTTGCTTTCGATGTGCACCCGACCATGCTCGCCGGTGCTTTCATGCGCGACCTTGATCGCCGTCTCGATGACGTCGCGGGCCCGCTTCTCCTGCCATTGCCTGCCGGGCGCCGCGGACACCTGGGACCACCACCCCGGGACAGGGGGGTCGACGAAATGGACCAGGGTCAGCGGCACATTCCGCAGCGCGGCGTCGCGGGCCGCCCACCGTACGGCCTCCTGGGCCGAGGCTGAGCCGTCAACGCCGACCAAGATCGCGCGACGCAGAGATTGCAACATTTCAGTTCGACTCTGATCGATTCTGATCGATGACGTACCCACCCGGGACGACCGTGCTCGTTAGGGCTGAGGAGAAGCAAGCCCAAGGACCAAAGGCACCGATGAAGCGACACCTTCGGGGTGTCAGCGGCATGGAAAAACCACATCAATAAACCTTTCCGCCCTTACCTGCAGGCGCGGGACTGGGTCTGCATCAACCGGGCCCGACTAATACCATGTCGGCCGGGGTCGTAAGCTGCGGCCAGGTTTCTTTTTGCGCCAACATTTCGCGGATAAGCTCGAGCGATGCGTGCTCGTGCTGTTCGAGCGGTCCGGATCGCGACGACGGAGCTGGCCGGCCCGGCGGCGCGGCTGGCGCTCGACGAGATGGCGGCCGGCAT
>NZ_VYIK01000218.1:448-903 GCF_008709575.1 Mycobacterium sp. | reverse complement strand
GGCGTCGGTCGACGATCATCTCGCCGCGCTGACCAGGGCCGCCGAAGTCGCCCGCGGATTCGCCGGCTGACGTGTCGCCCGACGCGACGGTGTACTCTCCGAGTTAGTTCCTTAACGTGGCTAATTAATGGTGCGGCGCACCCGCCGGTATAGCTCATGCGACGCAGCGACAATGACACCTGGGATCTGGCGACCAGCGTCGGGGCGACCGCCACGGTGGTGGCCGCGGCTCGCGCCGTGGCCACCAACACCCCCGACCCGCTGATCGACGACCCGTTCGCCCAACCGCTAGGCGATCAACGTTGACTTCTTCACTCGGTGGGCCACCGGTCAACTCGACCCGGCCGACGTCGACACCCCCTGGGGATTGCAGCGGATGACCGACCTGTTGGCGGCGCGGACGCGGTACTTCGACGAGTTCTTTCGCGACGCCACTGCGGCGGGAATCCGGCAGG
>NZ_VYIK01000218.1:0-251 GCF_008709575.1 Mycobacterium sp. | reverse complement strand
CCACTGCGTTGCGGGAGGCGGGTTTCGACCCCGACCGGCCAACCGCCTGGATCGCCGAGGGGTTGCTGGCTTTCCTGCCGCCGGACGCGCAGGACCGGCTGCTGGACAACATCACCGGCCTCAGCGCCGACGGCAGCCGACGCGCAGCCCGTTGAGTGTGTTGTTGGCCGACAACGGGTTACCGCCAATTCCGCACACGCTGGGCCAGCCGTCGTTTGCCGACAACTACTACTGCACGGCGGTGCTGCAGC
>NZ_VYIK01000217.1 GCF_008709575.1 Mycobacterium sp. | reverse complement strand
CTGCCCGGACTGCAATTCGATCATCGACCACGCCCACAGCGAGAACTCGGCCCTGGGATACTCGGGCACCAACTCCGGCGGGCGCCTGATCGTCCAGTACTCCGAGTTCGACAACAACAAAGACGGGTTCGACACCAACACCCAGAACAACGCCGATCAGCCGCCGCCCCAGGATGGCTCATGCCCCAATAACGGGACCGGTCCGACGGGGACCCATTCGTGCTGGGTGTTCTGGCACAACAAGGTGCACGACAACAACAACCCCAACGTGCCCGCCCTGGGCACCGGTCCCGCGGCTGCGCCGGTGGGAACCGGCATGTCGATCGCCGGAGGCCGCTTCGACACCGTCACCGACAACGACTTCTACAACAACGGCTCGTGGGGCGTGCTGCTGGCCCCCTACCCCTCCATCGGACCCTGGAACGCGACCGCCAACTGCCACGGCGGCATCGGGGCCAGGCCGTTGGAGGTCTGCTACTTCGACGACTGGGGCAACGAGGTCGTCAACAACAGGTTCACCAACAACGGCTTTTTCAACAACCCGAGCAACGGCGACATCGCCGAGATATCCAACCTGCACAATCCCGCCAACTGCTTTCACGGCAACACCGACGGCTCGGGCACGGCCGTCAACGCCAAGCACATCCAGCTCGGCGCCCCAGGGGTCAGCACCGCTCCGCCGCTTCGCCAGTTCTTCCCCAACAACATCTGCGGAATTCCGGGCGTCGGCGCAGCGCTCCCGAGCGTTCTGGGTATCGAGGTCCTCTGCAACACACAGATCATCGTCAAGTGCCCGACCACCCCGCTGACGAACTACCCTCGGCAAACGGCGGTCAATTTGATGCCGCTGCCCGCCCAGCCGACCATGCCCAACCCGTGCGAGGGCGTGCCGCGCAACCCGTGGTG
>NZ_VYIK01000216.1 GCF_008709575.1 Mycobacterium sp. | reverse complement strand
GAATTGGTTCGAAAGCCCCTATCATGGCAAATTCGCGGTCGGGTGGGGTATGGGGCCGACACTCATCGACGTGGCTCCGACACTGGCACAGTGGTATTATCAGCACGCCGGGCCGAAAGACGAATTTATCGCCGATGTCTCCGGCATCGGCTATATAGACCCGGCCGTGTGGGCGGACCGCCTGGACGACCGCGAGGCCGCGTTCGAGGATTTTTATCGCTGGACGTGGACCTACATGCAACGGATGGATATGAAAACCGTCCGCGTGATTCAATCTTATGCGCCTGATAATGACAAAGATATGGCTGACATAGCCCGGGTAGCAGCCGCGCTTCCGCAGGTGGAGTTTTTCATGCCGGACTATGGGTATGCCGGTGAGGAAGGATATCGCCGGATCACCTATCAACTGCCCGACGGCCAAGTCGTATTCCGGGCGGCCACCCGGTGGACGCCGGACAAAGCGAAAGAGACCTCATATCTGGTGGACCAGATCCGTACCCGGGTTGCCGCGACACGACCGGCGTTTATCAATGTCTTCATCTGGAATTGGGGTATGAACATGGGCGGGCTGTATTCGGTTCTCAAAGCGCTCGGTCCGGATTATGTGGACGTGACGCCGTCCGAGTTGAATGCGCTTTATCGGGCTTCTCGCAGATGAGCGGTGGGGATCCGGCGTGACAGCCGGTCTCCACGACGCCCGGCCTGTCACGGAACGGGTGGGAGAAGTCGGCGGAAATTCAGCAGCCGGTTCACTGTCGGCGCGACGAACACCGGGCACAGCTGTCCGGGCGCCACGCGGGCTGCACCGGCGCCGCAGCTAAGACCGTCGCCTACCATCGAGCCTCGTGCCCCACGACAGTAATCGGCCGCCGGCGCAGCGGATCGCGCGGCTGGTCGCCGTCGTCGCG
>NZ_VYIK01000215.1:702-912 GCF_008709575.1 Mycobacterium sp. | reverse complement strand
CCGAGAGCGCCGAGCGAGAGCCCGATCAGAAAACCCAACGGCAGCGACGTGACGATGCTGCTCGTGCTCGCCGTCGCCAGATGCGCGCCCTGCACTATGCTCGCGGACTCCGGATCAGGACACGGCACACATCGCCGGTCAGCTCACCCATCGCGGGTCTGGGCACGTTCGGCGGCGGTGGGAATCCCCAGCCGATGCAACAGCACACTG
>NZ_VYIK01000215.1:0-550 GCF_008709575.1 Mycobacterium sp. | reverse complement strand
TTGATCAGCAGCTCAATCGTCCAGCCCTGCGGCTTGGGCATCCCGAATGCCCCACTTGGGATCGATGCGTGGTGTTGCTGATTTTGCACTAGCACCCTACTTCGGCTGTCGACCGGCCGCGTCGCCCGCGACCATCTGAGACGCCCGACCGGTAGTAGACCGTGACGTAGCCGAGGAGCCCGGCCGGGATGATGGCTGTGATCAGCACTTCAGCCAGCGTCAGTGGCGTCGCAGTGCGATTGTGGGTCACCCATCCAGCCAGCAGACACGTCGCTGCCGCACCGCACATGACAATGACGCGCAGCCGTTTCTCGCCGCTTTTCATCGCGGCGGCTTTTCGCGCGCGTTCCCGCACGTGAGACCCGCGCGGGCGTATTTCGTCGACCGGACCACGCCTCGCATCATACCCCTAGGGGTATTATGATGGTACTGATCACGGACACAACTGACGTTTGAGGTTGGCCGACGTCGGGAAGGTCTGACGCCGGAGATGTTATGACCGCACAAGCACCCCCTGCCACGTCGTTGCAAGCGCGCCGTCCGTTTCCGG
>NZ_VYIK01000214.1 GCF_008709575.1 Mycobacterium sp. | reverse complement strand
GCCGACGTGCGCGCGGTGGACGGTGACAAGAAAGCCCACAGCGAGCATAGCATTCGCCGCGGTCCATCTCCAGGACACATTTCGACAGCATATGCTTTCTCACTAGACTGAACTATACTGGACCGAACTGAACTGATCTGATCTGATCTGGACACAGCTGGACATCATTGGTCACTACTGGACTGGACAGCACAGAACTGGCCGCCGCAGATCTATCGCCCCGGCGCGCATTTCCCGCCAACCCCAACGACTAGGCGTAGGCCTACGCGCAGGCGCACGCACGATTTTGCCTCACCGAAAATGGACAGACGACGCGACGCCGCACGCGATCGCCAGCGGAAGCCAGCGGACGATCGAACGTTTGCACGCCATTGCCAGCACGCGCAATCGATGCGCCGCCACCTCTGGCGGGACAGCACACCCGGGACAGCTCACTGCGACAAGTTCAACGTGACAGCATCCCTGGACAGCACCGCCTGCACCACAGCGTCTTACGACGGACAGACGGATACGGCGCGTACCCCACCTGAGCGGCCTCCGTCGCCAATCCGCGGGTGCCCACCCAATTCGCCGAGCTAGGGTCGTTTGGTCGGCGGCGCCAGTGCCAGCGCCAGCGCCAGCGCCAGCGCCTGCCCGAACGCCAACAAACGCCGTCTAGGATTAGCGACTCCAGACTCACACCATGCGCCAGACCGAGACGATCTCAGCGATGGCCAACGCCGATGACGGATTGTCGTTGCCGATACCGATTGACAATGGCCGATTGACAATTCCGATCGCCATGGCCAACAGTAGCAGCAGCAGCAGCAGCAGCAGCGGCGGCGGCGGCGGCGGTATTCGCAGAGATCGCGCAGAGGCCAGTGCCAGCATCGATCACAGTACGAACCGACACAATTTGCACTGGGAAAGGTCCT
>NZ_VYIK01000213.1:557-914 GCF_008709575.1 Mycobacterium sp. | reverse complement strand
GCCCCGGTGATGAACGCCTACGCCAGCAAGATGGAACAGCTTGGCCGGCAAAGCGGTAACGCGACCTGGCAGGACCTTGCCAATTTGGCTGCGGAGTATCGCCGCGCGTTCGTCGTCGCACTGCCCACCTACGCTCCGGCCGACAACCACCTGGCCAATGCCTCCAATTTCCTGTCGACGATGATCCTGGGTGCCTGTTCGGCAACCGGCACCGGGTAGTCGTCGCACACGCGAAACCGGGGCACGCCGCGGCATGCCCCGGTTTTAGTCGCGTGCGGGCTTCAGGCCCAGCTGGAGCCGACGGCGCTGTCGGTGGACGCCATGTTGGAACCGGCGGTCTGCACCTTTTGGCCGTGG
>NZ_VYIK01000213.1:0-547 GCF_008709575.1 Mycobacterium sp. | reverse complement strand
CCGGCGGCCAGCACGTCGCGGATGATGGCCTGGTGCTCGGCCTCCAGGGCGGCGGCCTGGGCGCGGATCGTCGCGCCGTGCGCGTCGACGTCGCCGAATTGGTAGTTGATGGACATGGTTTTCTCCTAGCTGCTCAGGATCTGCTGAGAGGCTTGTTCTTGGGTTTCGTAGTTGTTGGCGTCGCGGATCAGCCCGTCGCGCACCCCGTGCAGCATGTTGACGATATTGCGGAACGCCTGGTTCATCTGGCCCATCGTGTCGTAGGAGGTCGACTGGGCGGTGCCGCTCCAGCCGGCCCCGGCGATGTTGACCGAGGAGGCCCACATCTTGCGGGCTTCGTCCTCGACGGTTTGGGCGTGCATGTCGAACCGGCCGGCCATGTCGCGCATGGCGTTCGGGTCGGTCATAAAACGGGTGGTCATTTTTTTTCCTGTACTCCTTAACTCGACGTCATTGCGGTGCTGTGGTGTTGTCGGCCAGCGTCGTTGCCCCCGATCACCCGGCCGCAGGTGATTTGGGTATCACCTTGGGTGCCTTGGCGGCCAGG
>NZ_VYIK01000212.1 GCF_008709575.1 Mycobacterium sp. | reverse complement strand
GCCGGGCGGTCATCCGCGCCCAATCACCACCGCATCTTCGCGTCAGGCACGTCGATTCCTGGCCCACAACGCGCGCGCTGCTGTAGATTTCTTCCAGTTAATCGGCGAGGAAGGTTGCTGTGACGAACAGGTTTGCCGCCGCTGCTGCAGCGGTATTGGTGATCGGCGCTGCCGTGGGCTGCTCATCGAGCCAAGCGGCACCCCAGGCCAAACCCGGCACGTTGGCTCCCGGCACTGCGGCGATCACCATCAACGGCAAAGACCTGGGCATCACCGATGCGGTGCAGTGCACGACGGCCGAATCGCTGACGACGATCAGAACTGGCCACGAGGATTCGGGCATGACGGCGATGGTGTCCAACACCCGCCAACTAACAGCCGAATTCGTGCGAATCCGCAATCTCAATGGCTTTGCGGGCTCCTACGATCGGGGCTTACAGGGTAAGGCCGCTGTCACGATTACCGGCGCCACCTATACGATCACCGGCGCCGCAGTGGGTTTTGACCGCGCTAAGCCGAGCGTACTGACAACCGAAACCTTTGCGATCAAGGTGGCGTGCTGATGCCCCGCTCGACGGTCCTCGCGGCGCGACCATGGCGGCTTTCCGGCACGCCGACCACCTTTCCGGCACGCCGACCACGAGGGATAGGGGTATGAGGAGGTTTCCGTTGGTGCTGCTGCGTCTGCCTGCTGTCCTTGTGTTGGTCTTGGGATTGGAGTGTCTGAGCGCAACGCATGCCAGGTCAACCCACGCCGCCGGCTACGAGACGTTGATGGTGCCGTCGGCCGCGATGGGCCGCGACATCCCGGTGGCTTTTCTGGCCGGGGGTCCGCACGCAGTGTACCTGTTGGATCCGTTCGATGCCGGCCCCGACGTCAGCAACTGGGTGACCGCGGGCAACGCGATGACCACGCTGG
>NZ_VYIK01000211.1 GCF_008709575.1 Mycobacterium sp. | reverse complement strand
TGGCCCGCGGCGCGACCGTGCTGCGCGGGATCTGGGGATTCCACGGTGACCATGAGCCGCACGGGGACAAGCTTTTTCAGTTGGTCCGGCGGGTGCCGGTGGTCACGATTATCATCGACCGGCCGGAGTGGATCGTGCGCAGTTACGACATCGTCGACGAGCTGACCGCCGGGCACGGTGCGGTGACCAGTGAGATGGTGCCGGCGGCGGTGTCCCTGGAGGGGCCGAAACGGCACGGCGGCGCCCGGCTGGCGCAGCTCGATTACTGACCGTTGCCGTTGGGCCCGTAGCCCGCCCGGGCGTCAGCGACCTTTGAGCACCTGCGCCAGCACCGCGGCCTGGCTGCCGTCGATGTCGCGGGTCGCGGTCACCAGGGTCACCGGGCCGTGTCTGGCCAGTTCGCGAAGATCCTCCAACGCCCTTTTGCGGGCCTCGTTGTGGGCAAGTTCTGTCTTGTACCGCGCAGCGAACTCCTCGAAACGTTCAGGCTTGTGGCCGTACCAGTCCCTTAGCTCCGTGGACGGAGCGACGTCCTTGAGCCAGGTGCCCACCCGAGGATCATCTTTGCGAAATCCGCGCGGCCACAACCGGTCCACCAGGATCCGCTGGCCGTCGGCGGGGCCGGGATGGTCGTAGACCCGGGCCACCCGGATTCGGCTCGTGGCGCTCATCGTGCCAAGATACCCCGGCCGGGCGGGGCGCCGGGCGTCAGCCCACGGCGGGCAAGACCTCGTCGACGAGCAGCTGCAGCGACTTCCATGCTTCATCGACGGGCATACCGCCGACCAGCGGGTGCAGCACGAGCGGCCCGTAGTTCTCGGCGTCGCGGATTTCGGCGATCAGCTGGTCAGGAGTCAGGAACCGATATCGCCCCGACGCCTTGACTTCGTCCAGTGTCCGAACCCCGGGCAGATGCATGA
>NZ_VYIK01000210.1 GCF_008709575.1 Mycobacterium sp. | reverse complement strand
AAATACCAACCACCGATGAGCCCCGAGGGGGCCGGTCGCTTTAGCGGCCGGGGGAATCGGGGCGTAGGTGAACAGTGTGGTCAGGATGCTTCTATGTCTGTCAAGCCACCAATTTGGTGGTGGTGATCGACGCGGCGTGTGTTTGCATGATGTGGTAGACCTCGCGGGCGATGGCTCGTTTGAGTTCCCTGAGTCAAGTTGTTCATGCCGCGGTCCGTTGACGGGCCTGGTGGGCGGTTGGGTCGTAGGGGATGCCGGAATGCCAGCAAGCCCAAATGATGCGGATCCAGGCTCGGGCGAGGATGCGGATCGCGTGGGGGTTGCGTTTGCCCCGCGCCCGGGCGGCGGCGTAGAGCGTGGCTGCCCAGCGTGACTGCATTCTGGAGTTGTGCGCGAAGGCGGTGATTGCCTTGCGGGCTCGTTTGTTGGCGGCAGATCGGAAGTAGACGCCCGGGTGCTGGGCAGCTCGACATGCTCGCCGATCAACCGCGAAAGACCAGTCTGCTCAGCTAGTTCCATGACCGGCACCAAACCTGCCGCCGACACCAGATTCTCTTCGTCGAACACGGCGGACTCGGTGCTAAACGTGTATGCTGATTGCACTGGCAATGCCTTCCCAAACAGGGACTGTTTCGACTTCGACAATCGTTATTGTCCCAGCTCGGAAGGCATTTTCATTGTTCACACGCCGATCACCAAAAACCGACCTTCCACGGATTCAGGCTTAGGTGTTAGCCGGCCGGCGGGGCATCGACCGCCGCCGCGGGGCGGCGCCAGAGCCGCAGACCGCGCAGGGCGCTCTCCCCCGGCCGTCCTGCAACGACCCGCGGGAAGCACGGTCGCCTTGCGGTGTCCGGCGGTGGCGGCCGGGGTCGGCATCACTCCCGCGGGGGACACCGAACCGGGCACGCGGTTCGCACGGTCGGCTCGCCCACGCCA
>NZ_VYIK01000020.1 GCF_008709575.1 Mycobacterium sp. | reverse complement strand
CTCGTCGAGCAGGTAGGCAACCCCTTCGCCGGTTTTGCCCGATACCCGCAGCACGTCGTCGGGCCCGCAGCCGACGATGTGGGCGATCTCGGCCGCGTAGCGGGCCGGATCGGCGGCGGGCAGGTCGATCTTGTTGAGCACCGGGATGATCGCCAAGTCGCGGTCCAGCGCCAGATACAGGTTGGCCAGCGTCTGCGCCTCGATGCCCTGGGCGGCGTCCACCAGCAGCACCGCGCCCTCGCAGGCCGCCAGCGCCCGCGACACCTCGTAGGTGAAGTCGACGTGGCCGGGGGTGTCGATCAAGTGCAGCACATAGTCGCCTCCGGCGTCGGGGCCGGCCGCGACCCGCCAGGGCAGCCGCACGTTTTGCGCCTTGATGGTGATGCCGCGCTCGCGTTCGATGTCCATGCGGTCCAGGTATTGCGCACGCATCGAGCGCTCGTCGACGACGCCGGTCAGCTGCAACATGCGGTCCGCCAGGGTGGACTTGCCGTGGTCGAGGTGGGCGATGATGCAGAAGTTGCGAATCTGCGCCGGCGCCGTGAAGGTGTGATCAGCGCTGATGGGAATCTCCTGGTCGACGGGGTTCAGGCGGCCGTGGCTCCAGGGTATCCGGACAGCCTCGCGGGGGTCCAAGTCCTATGCTGCGACCATGGCGTCGGCAGGCAAGTCGCAGCGGCAGACGTGGCAGCGGTTCGCCGCAAACCTGGTATCGCTGGCCGTCGGTGAGGTTCCGGCAGTCCTGCGCCGGCTGCACGACTCGGTCGCGGCCGAGCAGAGCATCGGGCCGGTGATCAAACAGGGCATCCGGCGCGGCATTGCGCAGGGTCTGCGGCTGGGCATCGACCTCATCGCCGGCAGCGCGCCGACACCGCCGACCACGATCACCCCCGGGCGGCCGGTGACCAACCGCAGCGTCCCCACCGCGTGTCGAGCCCGCACGCTGGTCTACGCCCCCGACCTCGACGGCCCGGCCGATTCCGGCGAGATCGTCTGGACATGGCTGGTCCACGACGACCCCACCCGCGGCGAGGACCGCCCGGTGCTGGTCGTGGGCCGCGACCAGGACACCTTGCTGGGGCTGGCGCTGTCGGACCGGCAACAGCCCGCCCCGGGCCAGCAGTGGGTCGGGATCGGCAGCGCCGGCTGGGCGCGGCTGGATCGGGTGCTCGACGTGCCCGAGGAGAGCATCCGCCGCGAGGGCGCGATCCTGGGGCGCGAGGCCTTCGACGTGGTGGCCGCGCGGCTGCGGGCCGACTACTCGTGGCGCTGAGCGGTCAGCCCTGACTGATGTAGGACTGCAGCTGGGCGTGCTCGGCTTCGAGCTCTTCCATCCGGGTCTTCACCACGTCGCCGATGCTGACGATCCCGACCAGTTTGCCGTCCTCGACGACCGGGATATGGCGCACCCGATGGTGGGTCATCAGCGCGCTGAGGCTGTCCACCGTGTCGTTCCTGGTGCACGTCGACACGACCGGGGTCATGATTTTCGACACCGGCCGCGACAACACCGAAGCGCCGTGTACGTGCAGTTGGCGCACGATGTCGCGCTCGGAGACGATGCCGACGACGCCCTCGGGCGCAACGACCACCATCGCGCCGATGTTGTGTGCGGCGAGCCCGGCCAGTAATTCGGTCACCGTCGCGTCCGGATTGATCGTTACCACCGCGGCACCCTTGTTCCGCAGTACATCAGCGATGCGCATCGAGCCCTCCAGCTCTGTCAGGCCTCACCGAGGCTTCAGGGCCATAGGTTACGCCAACGCGGGGGATGATGGGATCGCTGATGTGCACATCGGTCGGTCTCGATCCGCGCATACCATCCGGATCAGATACCGCGGGTAGACGGCAGGAGGTGGCTCGTTGTCCACGGCAACGTCGGGTTCCGCGCCGCCGGCCGCCTGGTACGACCCCGACCGGCTGCTCGCCGGTTACCGCGCCGCCTGGGCCCAGGAGGCACTGTTCGACCTGCGCAGCGGATCCGCGGGTGTGGTGGGGTACGACGAGTTCATCGACGCCGCCGGCAACATCCGGCCGGACTGGTCGGCGTTCGCCGAGGTGGTCGGCGAACGCGGGCGCGCGGGCCTGGATCGGCTGCGCGCGACGGTGCGCGCCCGGCTGGACAACGAGGGCATCACCTACATACCGATCGACCACCGCGACGGCGCAACCGGCGACGGCCACGGCCTTGCCGCGCCCGCACCCTGGCAGCTGGACGCACTGCCGCTGCTGGTCTCACCACAGGACTGGGCCACGCTGGAATCCGGTCTGGTACAACGCAGCCGGCTGCTCAACGAGGTGCTGGCCGACCTCTACGGTCCGCGGCACTCGGTCACCGGCGGGATCTTGCCGCCCGAGTTGTTGTTCGCCCACCCCGGGTATGTGCGCGCGGCCAGCGGGATCGAGATACCGGGCCGGCACCAACTCTTCCTGCACGGCTGCGACGTCAGCCGGGACAGGTCCGGGAACTTCCTGGTCAACGCGGACTGGACCCAGGCGCCGTCGGGAGCCGGATACGCGCTGGCCGACCGCCGGGTGCTCGCGCACGCGGCTCCCGACCTCTACCAGCGCGTCGGGCCGTGTCCCGTCTCGCCGTTCGCGCAGACCTTGCGGTTGGCGCTGATCAACGTGGCGCCCGAGGCCGCCGCGGATCCCGTGGTGGTGGTGCTGACCCCGGGCACCTACTCCGAGACCGCCTTCGACCAGGCCTATCTGGCGTCGGTGCTGGGGTTCCCGCTGGTGGAAAGCGCTGATTTGGTGGTCCGGGCCGGCCGGTTGTGGATGCGCTCGCTGGGCACGCTGAAGCAGGTCGACGTCGTGCTGCGACGGGTCGACGCCGACTACGCCGATCCGCTCGATCTGCGCTCCGATTCCCAGTTGGGGGTGGTCGGGCTGGTGGAGGTGCTCCGGCGCGGGGCGGTGACCGTGGTCAACACCCTCGGCAGCGGGATTCTGGAAAGCCCCGGACTGCTGCGGTTCCTGCCCGAACTGGCCCGGGAGCTGCTGGGGGAAACCCCGCAGCTGGCGACGGCCCCGCTGTACTGGGGCGGCATCGACGCCGAGCGCTCGCACCTGCTCGCCCGGCTGTCGTCGCTGCTGATCAAGTCGACGACCGGTGGCCGGACGATCGTCGGGCCGGAGCTGTCCTCGGGGCAACGCGAGGCTCTGGCGGCACGCATCGAGGCCGCCCCGTGGCAGTGGGTCGGTCAGGAACCGCCGCAGTTCTCGTCCGCGCCGAGCGACCACTACCCGGTCGGACTGGCGCCCGCCGGCGTCGGGATGCGGTTGTTCACGGTGTCACAACGCGGCGGCTACGCTCCGATGATCGGCGGCCTGGGGTACGTCTTAGCACCCGGAAGCGCGGCGTATACATTGAATACCGTTGCCGCCAAGGATATCTGGGTGCAACCGCAGATCCGGGCCCAGGCCGAGGTCACGGTGCCGCCGGTCGAGCCGCCCACGGTCAAGCCCAGCGGCACCCGCGGTGTCAGCTCGCCGCGGGTGTTGTCCGACCTGTTCTGGCTGGGACGCTACGCCGAACGTGCCGAGAACATGGCCCGATTGCTGACCGTCACCCGTGAGCGCTACCACGAATTCCGCAACCGTCCCGAGATGGCGGGCAGCGACTGCGTGCCCGTGCTGCTCGCCGCGCTGCGGCAGGTGACCGGCACCGCCGCCGAGGTTTCCGACGCCGAGCGGGTCGCTGCCGCGCCACGGATCCTGTGGTCGTTGACCGCCGACCCGCAATGCCCGGGGTCGCTGGCGCAGTCGGTGGAACGCCTCGGTGTGGCGGCCCGGGCGGTGCGCGACCAGATGTCGAGGGACACCTGGATGGTGCTCGGCGGTGTCGAGCGGGCCCTGGCGGAGTTGGCGAACGCACGCCCGGTCCCGCCCGGCGAACCGGCGGCCGACGACACCGCGCTCGGCGCCGCGCACGCCCTGACGCTGGCGGGCATGCTGGCGCTGTCCGGGGTGGCCGCCGAATCGATGGTGCGCGACGTCGACTGGACCATCGCCGACATCGGCAAACGGATCGAGCGGGCGATGTGGCTGACCGGATTGCTGCGCGCCACCCTGGGACAGGCCCGCAGCCCCGCCGCCGAGCAGGCGATCATCGAGTCCACCCTGGTGGCCTGCGAGTCGGCGGTGATCTACCTGCGGCGCAACGTGGGTACGGACAGCGTGGGCGCGGTGGCTGAGCTGGTGCTTTTCGAGCCCGAAAACCCGCGCTCGCTGGTGTACCAGTTCGAGCGGCTGCGCGCCGATGTGCAGACACTGCCCGAGGCTTCCGGCTCCGCGAAAGCCGAACGGTTGGTCGACGAGGTCGCCACCCGGCTGCGCCGTCTCGACCCGGCCGACCTCGACGTGGTGACCGCGGCGGGTGAGCGCGCCGAACTGACCGCGTTGCTCGACGGTTTGCACGAGGGACTGCGTGACTTGTCCGGCATCATCACCGCGACCCAGCTTGCGATGCCCGGCGCGATGCAGCCACTGTGGGGGCCTGACCGGCACCGGATGACGCCGTGACCGAATTGTCCCGCCGGCCGCGCGCTCGCTGCTATCACATCACCCACCGCACGGAATACCGCTACTCCGATGTCGTGACCAGTTCCTATGGCCGCGGGTTTCTCACGCCGCGCGACGGCGAGCGGCAGCGTTGCCTTTCCCACGAGTTGCGGATCGAGCCCGCACCCGCCGACTGCTCGATCAGCCGCGACATCTACGGCAACGTGAGTTCGTATTTCCACGTCACCGAACCGCATCGGCGGCTGACGATCGTCAGCGACGCCGTCGTCGAAGTGGACCCGCCGGCTGCGCAGTGCTACGAGTCCGGATCGGCGCAAGCCCCCTGGGAGGCGGCCCGCCCGTCCGGACCGGACGGCGCACTGGCCACCGAGTTCACCCTCGACCTGAATCCCCCCGAGATCACCGACGACGTGCGCGCGTACGCCGCACCCAGTTTCGCCCCGGCGCGCCCGCTGATCGAGGTGCTGCGCGACCTGGCCGGAAAAATCTACGCCGACTTCACCTACCGCTCCGGCTCGACGACCGTGTCCACGAAAGTCACCGAGGTGCTGGCGGCCCGCGAGGGAGTCTGCCAGGATTTCGCCCGCCTCGCGATCGCCTGCCTGCGCGCCAACGGCCTGGCGGCGCGCTACGTGTCGGGCTATCTGGCCACCGACCCGCCGCCGGGTAAGGACCGGCTGGCCGGTATCGACGCCACCCATGCCTGGGTGGAGGTGTGGACGCCGCAAAACCGTTGGCTCGGGCTGGATCCCACCAACAACCAGCTGGTCGACGAGCGCTACGTCGTCGTGGGCCGCGGTCGCGATTACGCCGATGTGCCGCCGCTGCGCGGCATCATCTACACCAACTCCGAGACCAGCGTCATCGACGTCGCCGTCGACGTGGCGCCCTGTGAAAGTGATGTGCTGCATGCGTGACTTCAGCTGTCCCAACTGCGGCCAGCGCCTGCGATTCGAGAACTCGGTATGTCTGTCCTGCGGTGCTGCACTGGGATTCTCCCTCGACGAGATGGCCCTGCTGGTGATCGCGGACGAGCCCGACCACGCCGGCGCGGTGGACGCCGACAAACACCAACTGTGTGCCAATCTTCATCTCGCCGAATGCAATTGGCTGGTCGATGCGGGCCAATCCGGCAGGTTGTGCGCATCCTGCTCGTTGACCCGACAGCGGCCCAACGACTCCGACGCCAAGGCATTGGCGGCCTTCGCCCGGGCCGAGCAAGCCAAGCGCAGGCTGATCGCGGAGTTGCACGAGCTGAGGTTACCGATCGTCGGCCGCGCCGAGGACCCCGAGCACGGGCTGGCGTTCGACCTGTTGTCGAGTGAGTTCGAGAAGGTCGTCACCGGGCACGATAGGGGCGTCATCACACTGGATCTGGCCGAAGGCGACGACGTGCACCGCGAGCAGCTGCGCGTCGCGATGCGCGAGCCCTACCGCACGCTGCTCGGGCACCTGCGGCACGAGATCGGACACTACTACTTCTACCGGCTGATCGGCCCGTCACCAGATCACCTGGCGCGCTTCGGCGAGCTGTTCGGCGACCCCGATGCCGACTACCAGCAGGCGCTGGACCGGCATTACCGCCACGGGGCGCCGGACGGGTGGGAGCAGCGCTTCGTGTCGTCGTATGCGTCCATGCACCCGGCCGAAGACTGGGCGGAGACATTCGCGCACTACTTGCACATCCGCGACGTGCTGGACACCGCGGCTGCGTGCGGTTTCGCGCCGGCCGCGGCGACGATCGAACGGCGGGTGCTGGGCCCCAGCGCTTTCTCCACGATCGTCGACATGTGGCTGCCGTTGTCCTGGTCGCTGAACATGGTGAACCGTTCGATGGGCCACGAGGACCTGTACCCGTTTGTGTTGCCGGTCGCCGTGCTGGAGAAGATGGGATTCGTCCACGCCGTCATCGACGAGGTGGCGTCGTCCTAGTCCTTAGCTGTCCTTAGCTCCGAGTCCGCCGTCACCGCAGCACGGTCCGCACCCGCCGCAGGTCGAGGATGCCCGGCGCGCCGACGTCGGTGGCCAGCCGGGCCTGTTTCTCCCGGATGTCGGCGACGTCGAGGGCGCCGGGGCTGAAGCCGATGGCCTCGAAACGGCGGCTGCGCCGCGCCTCGGCCTCGACGGCGTTGACGGGCGGCTCGTCATAGGCGCGCCCGCCGGGATGGGCGACATGGTAGGTGCAGCCGCCGCGGGAGACGGCGGTGGCGACGTCGGCCAGCTCGAACCGCAGCGGGCTGTCGACTCCGAGGGTGGGGTGCAGCGCGCTGGGGGGCTGCCAGGCCCGGAACCGCACCCCGCCGACCCGGATGTCGGGGTTGTCGGTGGCCAGCAGCGGCAGCGGGTAGCCGTTGCACAGCACCACGTGACGGTCAGGGTCGGCGCCGATGGTGCGGACCTGGATACGCTCCACCGACGAGTCGACATAGCGGGCGGTGCCGCCGGCGGTGGCCTGCTCGCCGAGGGTGTTCCACGGCTCGATCGCGCCGCGCAACTCGATCTCCACGCCGTCGAACACGGCGGTGCCGATACGGGGGAAGCGGAATTCGGTGAACGGGTCCAGCCAGCTGGTCGCAAAGTCGATGCCGTGTGCGCGCAGGTCGGCGGCCACCTCGGCGATGTCGTGGATCAAGAAGTGCGGCAACAGATAGCGGCCGTGCAGGTTAGCGCCGTGACGGATCAGCGGAGCGCGCAGCGGTTCGTCCCAAAACCAGGCCACCAGCGAGCGCACCAGCAGCGACTGCACCATCGCCATGTGCGGGTGCGGCGGCATCTCGAACCCGCGCAGTTCCAGCAGGCCCAGCCGGCCGCGGGTGCTGTCGGGGTTGTAGAGCTTGTCGATGCAGAACTCGGCGCGATGGGTGTTGCCGGTGATGTCGGTGAGCAGATGCCGCAGCGCGCGGTCGACCAGCCACGGCTCGGCCCGGTTGTCCCCGGGACGCACCCCCGCAGCGAGCCGGGCGATCTCGGCGAACGCGATCTCGAGTTCGTAGAGGGCCTCGGCACGGCCCTCGTCGACGCGCGGCGCCTGCGAGGTGGTCCCCACGAACCGCCCCGCGAACACGTAGGACAGCGCCGGGTGCCGCTGCCAGTAGGTCAGCAGCGAGACCAGCAGGTCCGGGCGGCGCAACAGCGGCGAGTCGGCGGGCGTGATACCACCCAGCGTGATGTGGTTGCCGCCGCCGGTGCCGCCGTGGGTGCCGTCGATGTCGAACGACTCGGTGGACAACCGGGCCAGCCTCGCCTGCTCGTAGAGCGTTTCCAGCTGCCGGCGCTGGTCGGCGAAGGTGGCGGTGGGCGCGATGTTGACCTCGATCACACCGGGGTCGGGGGTGATCGTCACCGACGTGCACCGCGGGTCCGGCGGCGGGCCGTAACCCTCGACCACCACCGGGCAGCCGAGGTGCCCGGCCGCCGTCTCGACCCGGGAGACCAGGTCGGCGAAGTGCTCGAGCGCCCCGGTGGGCGGGATGAAGATGTGCAGCAGCCCGCCGCGGACCTCGGCGACCATCGCGGTGGGCGGCGCGGTGTCGGGGTCCTCGATCACCGCCGCGTCCGACGTCGGGCCGGGCGATGGGCGGGGTCCCGTCGGGTCGACGTCGAGCACCGGGCGCGGCGGCCGCCAGCTGATCGCATCCAGCGGGAGCCGCAGACCCGCCGGCGAATCGCCGTCCACCAGCACGATGCGGCCTCGGCGCAACCGCCAGTTCGCGCTGGCCCAGCCGAGGTCGTCGTCGCGCCGGTGCAGCGGCAGCACGAACGCCGCCGGGCCGGTGACGGATTCGTCGAGCCGCCGCAGCAGCGCAGCGCGGCCGGCGGCGCTGTCGGGGCCTGCTTCGGGGCCTGCGTCGGGGCTCAAGTCGTCGGCAGCATCAACCGGATCACCGCTGGGCAGGCGCACTTTGGCCGCCAGCCGCGCCAGCGGGTCTTCGTAGGCCGGCCGCACCTGGCTCAGCGGCAGCCCGAGACCCTCGGCGATCCCGGCCAGCACCTGATAGGCCGCCTGGTCGTCGGCCGGCGTGGCCGGCTCGCTGCCCCAGGGGTCGGCCAGCAGCGTGTCGTCGCTCCACAGCGGCTGCCCGTCGGTGCGCCAGTAGATCGCAATCTGCCAGCGCGGCAGGGGCTCTCCGGGATACCACTTGCCCTGCTCGCGCTGAATGAGCCCGTGCGGCGCCCACACCGCCTTGAGCCGGGCGGCCAGATCCGATGCCCGCCGGCGCTTGTGCGGGCCGTCGGCGGCGGTCCGCCATTCCTCGTCGACGTGGTTGTCCACCGACACGAACGTCGGCTCGCCGCCGACGGTGAGCCGGACGTCGGCAGCGGCCAGCCGGTCGTCGACGTGCCGGCCGACCGCACAGATCGCTTTCCACGCCGCGTCGGTATAGGGCAGCGTGACGCGGGGGTCTTCGTGGATGCGGGTGACGGTGTTGGAGAAGTCCAGCACCGTGTGGCAGACCCCGGTGGCGCCGCTGATCGGTGCCGCGCTCGCGGGGTGCGGCGTGGCCGCCAGCGGGATGTGGCCCTCGCCGGCGAGCAGCCCCGACGTCGGGTCCAGCCCGATCCAGCCCGCACCCGGGATGTATGCCTCGGCCCAGGCGTGCAGGTCGGTGAAGTCCGCGTCGGGCCCGGACGGCCCGTCGAGGGCCTCGACGTCGGAGGCCAGCTGGACCAGGTAGCCGGAGACGAACCGGGCGGCCAGCCCCATCTCGCGCAGCACCGACACCAGCAGCCAGGCCGAGTCCCGGCACGAGGCGACACCGGTGCGCAGGGTGCAATCCGGGGTCTGCACTCCGGGCTCCAGGCGCACGGTGTAGCCGACCTCGGCGTTGATCGCGCGGTTGAGCGCAACCAGGAAGTCGATGGTGCGGGTGCCGTCGGGCACCGAGAAGTTGCGCACCCACGCCGCGACGAGCTCGCCGGGCCCGGAACCCTCGCCATTCTCGTCGACGGGCCGCAAGTACGGTTCGAGGTCGTCGGCCAGCGCTTTGGGGTAGCGGAACACGGGCGCAGCGCCGACGGTGCCACGAGGAACGCCGGGCCATGTCTCGGCCCAGTCCTCGATGAAGAAGTCGAACGGGTTGATCACCTTCAAGTCGGCGATGAGCCCGACGGTGATGCTCAGGTGACGCATGCGGTGCGCGAAGACCAGCCGGGCGACGAAGTTACCGAAGGCGTCCTGCTGCCAGTTGATGAAATGGTCGGCCGGCTCGACGCGCAGCGAGTAGGCCTCTATCGGCGTTCGCGTGTGCGGCGCCGGGCGCAGCCGCACGACGTGCGGATACACCTCGACCAGCCGGTCGAAGGTGTAGCTGGTGCGGTGCTCCAGCGCGACTTTGATGCCCATAAAACCTGATCACATCACACGAATCCGGCCGTCGCAGCGCGCGTGCTGCCCGGCATTAAGCCAGCCGGGTGATCTCGACGACCACGTCGAGTTCGGTCGACCCCTCCCCGGCGTAGATCCCCTTCAGCGGCGGCACATCGGCGTAGTCGCGACCGGTGCCGATGCTGACGTAGCGCTCGTTGATCGTGCTGTCGTTGGTGGGGTCGTAGTCCCACCAGGTGCCCGTCCAGGCCTGGATCCACGCGTGGCTCTGGCCGGCGACGGTTTTGCCGACCGCCGGATTGCGCTTGGGATGCAGGTATCCCGACACGTAGCGGGCTGGAATTCCCATGCTGCGCAACAGCATCAGTGACAGATGGGCGAAGTCTTGGCAGACTCCTTTGTTTTCACTCAACGCGTCCAGACCCGACGAATGCACACCGGTTGCGCCCCGAACGTACTCCAGTTCGCCGCGCACCCATTGCGCGGCCTCGACCACCGCCTCGGCGGGCTCATGCCGTCTGGCGATCCGCCTGCCCACCCCGGCGATGCGTCTGCTCAACGGGGTGTACGGTGTGGGGCTCAGCAGTTCGTAGAAGCGGTCGACCACCGCCTCTTCCTGCAGGTCGGCCCAGGTAACCTTGGCCGCCGGCGGTTCCGGCAGCTCCGTTTCGACCACCGACGAGGACGTCACCTCCAATTGGGTGTGCGGAGCGTGCAAGTCGAACGCCGTCACCGCGGTGCCCCAGTAGTCGACGTAGCGATAGGACCGGGTAGCCGGCACCGTTTCGACACGGCTGAGGATGACGTTGGACCGGGAATCCGATCTCGGCGTCAGCCGAGCTTCGTTGTAGGACGCCGTCACCGGTGATGTGTAGGCGTATCCGGTGGAATGCACGACACGCATGCGCCACATCAGGTCTTCCCCGGTTTGACCGCCGATGTGCCGTTGTGGCCCGCGCCCGACCATGCTACCCACGGTGCAACGTGGAAATACTGCATAGCCAGAGCTTCTCCGACATCGTGACAGGTTCTTTGCAAGCCGGCCAGGCGGATTTCCAAGGACTCCAGCAGTACGCCCGGCTGCAGGAATTCCAATTCGCTGCGGGCCTGACCCAACAGCCGCTGCGCTTCCGCGATAGCCCCCACCCGGCTGTGCGGGTGATGCTGCAGTTCATCGAGGTTGTGCTCGGCCAGCTTCAGGGAGTAGAAGATCGACCGCGGGAAAAGCCGGTCGAGCATGATGAACTCGACAACCCGATTGGCGTCCAGCACACCACGATACGTGCGCAAGTAGGTGTCGTGCGCCCCGACGGAGCGCAGCACGGTCACCCACGCCGGCGAGGAGGCGCTGTCGCCGACCCTCGACAACAGCAGCCGCACCGTCATATCGACCCGCTCGATCGCCCGGCCCAGCACCATGAAGCGGTAGCCGTCGTCCCGCGAGAGCGTCGAGTCCGCGAGACCGGCGAACATCGCCGCCCGGCCCTCGATGAAGGCCAGAAATTCATGCGGCCCGAAGCGTTTGGCCGCGCGTTCGCGTTCGGCCAGTGCGTTGTAGGTGGTGTTGAGGCACTCCCAGAGCTCGCTGGAGGTCACTTCCCGGGCCGATCTGGCGTTTTCCCGCGCGGCAGAAATCGCGTCGACGATGGAGCAGCCGCCCTGGGTCTCGCGGCTGAAGGCCACCAGCTCGGTCAACGACCAGACGTCCAGCTCGTGCTCGGGCGGCTCGATGCCCAGCACGTGCAGCAGCACCCGCGACGCATGGTCGGGGTCCACACTGGAGTCTTCGAGCAACTGGTGTACGCCGACGTCGAGGATGCGCGCGGTGTCGTCGGCGCGCTCGACGTAACGACCGATCCAGTACAGCGCCTCGGCGTTGCGGGCCAACATCAGCGCAGCCCCGCCTGTTGCTGTTCCTGCGGCTGCTGCCGTTGCGGCAACGAACAGGTGATCACCGGGTCGACGACGGGAATGGGTTGGGGCAGCGACCGCACGATCTTGGCCGCGCCCAGCTCCCGGCTGGCCACCGACGCGCGGGGCGCCAGCACCCAGGTGTCCTTGGAGCCGCCGCCCTGGCTGGAATTGACCACCCGCGATCCCTCGGCCAGCGCCACCCGGGTCAGACCGCCCGGCAACACCCAGATCTGCTCCCCGTCGTTGACCGCGAACGGCCGCAGGTCGACGTAGCGGGGCGCCAGCGTGTTGCCGACCCGGGTCGGCACGGTCGACAGTTCCATCATCGGTTGGGCTATCCAGCGTCGCGGATCCTCACGGATCTTGGTGCGCAGCGCGGCAAGCTCCTTGTCGGAGGCTTGCGGACCGAACACGATGCCGTACCCGCCGGAGCCTTCGACCGGCTTGATGACGAGCTCGCCGATCCGGTCGAGCACCTCGTCGCGTTCGTCGTCGAGCCAGCACCGCAACGTGTCCACGTTGGCCAGCAGCGGTTTCTCGCCGAGGTAGTACTCGATGATGGTCGGCACGTAGGTGTAGATGAGCTTGTCGTCGGCGACCCCGTTGCCGACCGCGCTGGAGATCACGACGTTGCCCGCGCGGGCCGCGTTGAGCAGGCCCGCCACCCCGAGCACCGAGTCCGCGCGAAACTGCAGCGGGTCGAGGAAGGCGTCGTCGATGCGCCGGTAGATCACGTCGACCTGACGCTCCCCCTCGGTGGTGCGCATGTAGACCTGGTTGTCCCGGCAGAACAGGTCGCGGCCCTCGACGAGCTCGACACCCATCTGGCGGGCCAACAGGGAATGCTCGAAATACGCCGAATTGGCCACCCCCGGGGTCAGGACCACCACCGTCGGGTCGGCCTCGTTGGCGGCCGCCGCGTTGCGCAGCGCCCGCAACAGGTGCGCCGCGTAGTCGTCGACGGCACGAACCCGGTGACTGGCGAACAGGTTCGGAAAGACCCGCGCCATGGTGCGCCGGTTCTCCATCACATACGAGACTCCCGAGGGAGAGCGCAGATTATCCTCCAGGACCCGGAAGTTGCCCCGCTCGTCGCGGATCACGTCGATGCCGGCGACGTGGATGCGCACGCCGTTGGGCGGGACGATGCCGACTGCCTGGCGGTGGAAATGTTCACAGGAGGTCACCAGCCGGCGCGGGATGACCGCGTCGCGCAGAATCTCCTGATCGCCGTAGATGTCGTCGAGGTAGCGCTCGAGGGCCCTGACCCGCTGCGTGATGCCCCGCTCCAACCGGCTCCACTCGGCGGCCGAGATCACCCGCGGCACCAGGTCGAGCGGAAACGGCCGTTCCTGGCCCGACAGTGAAAACGTGATCCCCTGGTCGACGAACGCACGGCCCAAGGCTTCCGCCCGGGCCGCGAGCTCGGAGGCATCCGACGGAGCGAGTTCGTCGTAGATGCCCTTGTACGGGCCGCGGACGTTGCCCTGCTCGTCGAACATCTCGTCGAAAGCCGCCGCGTAGGGACCCGACCTGTTGTAGCCGTCGAAGATGCGCTCAGGACGCACCGGCGAGCGTGCCTGCCGGCCGGTGTCGACAGAGGTTCGAGCGCCCACTGTCACATGTTGCCTCAGACGTCATTTCCGCAGGCCAGTCCCGTCCGCTTTGGGACAAAACGTAACCGACTGCTAACCTGAGAGGCCCCGGTGTCGGATGCCGAGATGCCTCGCGCCGACCGCGTGCGAAGACGCCCCCCACCGACCCCATCGACGAAGGAACTACCGCGTGGCCAACATCAAGTCCCAGCAGAAGCGCAACCGCACCAACGAACGACGGCGGCTGCGCAACAAGTCGGTGAAATCCTCGCTGCGCACGGCCATCCGCGCGTTTCGGCAGGCCACCGACGCCGGCGAGAAGGACCGGGCGGCCCAGCTGCTGGTGGCGACCACCCGCAAGTTGGACAAGGCGGCCAGCAAGGGCGTCATCCACAAGAATCAGGCCGCGAACAAAAAGTCGGCGCTGGCCCGCGCCTTCAACAAGCTCTGAATCAGCGACCGGCGTCGGCGACCAGCTCCGCGACCTTTCGTACCGCGGCTTCCAGCGCGTAATCGGCGTCGGCGGCGACCCCTTTGACGTCGGCGTTCAGCGCCGCCACCACCCTCATCGCCGTCGCCAGGCGGTCCGGTGACCACCGGCGGGCCTGTTTCTGCGCCTTCTGCACCCGCCAGGGCGGCATGCCCAGCTCGCCGGCGAGCCGGTACGGATCACCCGAGGACGGACCCACCCGGCCGATGGTGTGCACCGCCTCGGCCAGCGCATCGGCCAGCACCACGTGCGGCTCACCGCGCATCATCGCCCACCGCAGCGCCTCCACCGCGCCCTCGACATCACCGACCACCGCCTTGTCCGCGATCTCGAAACCCCGCACCTCCGCTTTGCCGCTGTGGTAGCGGCGCACCGCCGCGGCGTCGACGCGGCCACCGGTGTCGGCAACCAATTGCGAACACGCCGAGGCGAGTTCGCGCACATCGGAGCCGACCGCCTCGAGCAGCGCGGTGACTGTGTCGGCGTCGACCTCGACGTGCAACGACCGGAACTCGGCGCGGACGAACGCGGCACGCTCGGCGGTCTTGGTGATCCGCGCGCACGGATGCACCTGCGCCCCCAATTTCTGCAGCTGACCGGCCAGCGCCTTGGCCCGGCCGCCGCCGGAATGCACGACGACGAGCACGATGCCCGGCGGGATGTCCGCGGCGGTGGACGCGATCAGCTCGGCCGCTTCCCGGCCCGCCTCCCCGGCGGCGTCGAGGATGACGACCCGATCGTCGGCGAACAGCGACGGGCTCAGCAGTTCGGCCAGTTCGTGGGCGCTGATCTCGCCGGCCCGCAGCCGGTTGACGGGGACGTCATCGGCGTTGGCTGCCGTGTTGGGGGCCCCGGGGTCATGGCCGGCCCGCCGCCGCACCGAGGCCAGCACTGCGGCCACCGCCCGCTCGACCAGCAGTTCCTCGTCGCCGAGCACCAGGTGCAACGCATGGTCCACGGGTCGATCCTGTCACGGGGTGTGACCATCGTGGGTGGCCGGCGCGCCCGGCCCAGCGGCCGTGACGCTGGCGTCACGCTCGCCGCCCGTCGTGACACTGGCGTCACGCTCGCCGCGTGGGCCGCCACGCTCGGCTCAGACCAGCCGCAACAACGCCCAGGCCAGCAGGCCGAACCCGGCAACCGCTGTCGTCGTGCGAAACCACCGCCAGCGCCACAGGCTCACCACCAGCACCGCGACGGCGCCGACCAGCACCACACCGCCCAACCCGGACGGAACGGGAACGCTGGCCGCCGGCAGCGCGGCCGACCAGTGCGCGATGTGCAACACCCACCACAGTTCCGGGCCGGTGAAGCGGATCAACACGGAACCACCGGCCGGCCAGCACACGCACAGCGCTGCCGCCGCGCTGCCCAGCACGGTGATCGGCGCGATCAACGCCGCCACCGCCAGGTTGGCGACCGCGGCCACCAGGCTGACCCGGGCCGAGATGCCGGCGATGAGCGGGGCGGTCACCAGCTGCGCAGCGCCGGCCACAGACACCGCGTCGGCCAGCGATTTAGGCCACCCGGCCGACACCAGACGCCGCGACCACACCGGGGCGATGAGCACCAGCGCGGCGGTCGCCACCACCGACAGCGCGAAGCCGACGTCAACGGCCAGCTGCGGCGCGGCAACCATCAACGCCAGCACAGCGGCCGAAAGCGCCGGAAGAGCCTGACGCCGACGCGACGACAACACACCGGCCAGCGCGATAGCTCCCATCACCGCCGCTCTCAGCACGCTCGCCGTGGGTTGCACCACGATGACGAACACCCCCAGCGCGAGCGCCGCCAGCACCACCGCCGCCCGCGGCCCGATCAGCCGTGCCGAGAACAGCACCGCCCCGCACACAATGGTCACGTTCGCCCCGGAGACCGCCGTCAGGTGCGTCATCCCGGCAACCCGGAATTCCCGGCTGGTCATGGTCGTGACCGCGGAGGTGTCGCCGAGCACCAGTGCGGGCAACATCGCCGCCTGCTCGGCCGGCAACTCGCGGCGGGCCGCGGCGGCGAACCGGTCGCGGACGGCCTGCGCAGCCCGATACACCGGCGCCGCGCGGCCCACTGTCGGCTCCCCGATCGCATTGAGGGTCGCCACCGTCAGGTCGTGACGGGTAGGGCGGGTGATCCGGGCCCGGAACCGCACCGGCTGACCCACCATCACGTCCCCGAAATCCGATGCCCTGGCGAAGACAACCACCCGGCCGGATGCTTCGCGGCCATTGACCTGGTGCAGAGTCGCGCGGATCATGACTCGGCCCCGGCTCAGCGACAGTGCGCTTTCACTGGGCGTCACCGTCACCTGTGCGGCCGTGCCGTACGCCGCGGTGATCGGGTGGTGAGCGACCGCATTGCCGCGCACGGCGATCGCGAACCCGAAACCGGCAGCCACGACACCGACAGCGGCCAGTGCGGCGCTGACCGCCCGCACCCGCGGCCGGTGCCGCATGACCGTCGCCAACCCCGCGGTGGCAAGGCCGATCGCGGCGCCCGTCGCGGCGAGGACGTCGCCCACCGGCCAGACGATCCCGGCCGCCGTGACGAGCCAGCCGGTCAGCGCGGCGGGCACCAGCCGCAGATCGAGCCCCAGCGACACCGGCCGGCCGCCCGATGGATTGGGCACCGGGTTCAGACACGGACCAGCGCACGCAGCTTCTCCAAGCGCGCCGGTCCGATACCGTCCACCTCGGCAAGCTGGTCGACGCTGCTGAACTTGCCGTTGGCGTCGCGCCACGCCACGATCGCGGCCGCGGTCACCGGCCCAACACCGGGCAATGCGTCCAATTGCTGCACCGTCGCGGTGTTGAGGTCAATCGCCTCGCCGTGCTTTGCCGGGCTCGGCGGCGTGGTTTTGCCCGGCGCTGCCGCGGCCGCCGCGCCCGGGTTCACCGAGCTGCCCAAGACCGACGGCTGGCCTTTGGTGGGCGCGATCCCGACCACGATCTGTTCACCATCACTGACCTGACGGGCCATGTTCAAGCCGATCGTGTCCGCGCCGGCCAGTGCGCCGCCGGCCGCCTTCAGCGCGTCATCGATGCGGGCGCCCGGTGCCAGCGTCACCAGCCCGGGGGTGTGCACCAGGCCGACCACGCTGACCACCACCGGTTGCGCGGGACCCGCCGACGGGTCGGCGGTGGGCTTGTGGCTCGACGCCATCTCCACCGGGGGCAGCTTGGCCGACGCGACCGGTGCCGGATGGTCGCGGATCACGGTGAACACGGTGATCAGCACCGCGACAGCCGCGATCGCCGCCAGCGCGGTGGCGCCGGCGCGACCCGGGTCGGCGCGTACCGTGGTCCACCAGCCCGCTGCGCGCTGCGCCGATCCGTCGGGAAGCCAGCGTGGCAGCAGCGAGTTCTGGTCATTGGCGCCATCAGGATCGTGCTCTGAGCCGTCGGATGCGCCGTGGGATGCGCCGTCGGCCAAGTCGTCGGCCGGGTCGGTATCGGGTCGGGCGCCGAGTCGTCGGCGGAGCCGCTCGGCGGGCAGTTCTGTTCGCATGCGCCGACCGTAGGCGCACCGACCGCCGCAACACTGCCCACGCACCGCGTCCCGACCCCGCGCTGTGCATCAACTCCGGACTGTGCACAACGGCCGCGGGTCCCCTCACGCCGGGTCACCGAATCACCGATCGGTCGATACCGCTAACGTGGCAAGCCGGGACCCCCGGTTCATCCAACAGAGGAGACTGCTGTGCAACTGGCCCTCACCGCCGAGGAAGCCGCCTTTCGCGACGAACTGCGCAGCTTTTTCTCGACGAAGATTCCCGCAGATATCCGGGAGCGGACACGGCTGGGCCTGCCCCTGAGCCGCGACGACATGGTCACCAGCCACAAGATCCTGCACGAGCACGGCCTGGCAGTGCCCAACTGGCCGGTGGAGTGGGGAGGCAAGGACTGGACACCCGCGCAACACCAGATCTGGCTCGACGAGATGCAGTTGGCTTCGGTGCCGGAGCCGCTGAATTTCAACGCCAAGATGGTCGGCCCCGTGATCGCCGAATTCGGTTCTCAGGAAACCAAACAGCGCTTCCTGCCGCCCACGGCCAGCCTCGACATCTGGTGGTGCCAGGGATTCTCCGAACCCGAAGCCGGCTCGGACCTGGCGTCGCTGCGCACCACGGCGGTACGCGACGGCGACAGTTATGTCGTCAACGGCCAGAAGACCTGGACGACGCTGGGCCAGTACGCCGATTGGATCTTCTGTCTGGTGCGCACCGACCCGCAGGCACCGAAGAAACAAGCCGGGATCTCGTTTCTGCTGATCGACCTGGACACCCCAGGGATCACGATGCGCCCGATCAAGCTGATCGACGGCGGTCACGAGGTCAACGAGGTTTTCTTCTCCGATGTCCGGGTGCCCGCCGATCAGCTTGTCGGAGAAGAAAATCAGGGCTGGACTTATGCGAAGTTCCTGCTGGGCAACGAGCGCACCGGCATCGCCGGGGTGGGCCGAACCAAAGTCCGCCTTGCCGAGGTCAAGCAGCGGGCCGCCGACACCGGCTTGCTCGATGACCCACTCTTCGCGGCCCGCCTAGCCGAAGCCGAAAATGATCTACTGGCACTAGAACTCACGCAGATGCGGGTGGCGTCGGACTCGTCGGACGGCAAACCCAACCCGGCGTCATCGGTGCTCAAACTGCGCGGCAGCCAGCTTCAGCAGATCGCCACCGAACTGCTCGTCGAGGTGGCCGGCCCGGACGCCTTGCCGTTCGAAGCAGGCGAGGACATCGCCTCGCCGATCTGGGCGCAACGCAGCGCGCCGCGTTATCTGAACTTCCGCAAGACCTCGATCTACGGCGGCACCAACGAGGTGCAGCGCACCATCATCGCGTCGACGATATTGGGCTTGTAATGCGGAGAGGAGCGTAGACGCGGCCATGGACTTCCAGCTCAGCGACGAACAAACGCTGCTTCGCGACACCACCCGCAACCTGCTCTCGCGTAGTTACGACCTGGAGAGCCGCAACAAGACCGTCGGCACCGATCTGGGCTGGAGCCGCGACGTGTGGGGTCAACTCGCCGACGTCGGGATCCTGTCCCTCGGATTCGATCCGACCGAGGCGGGTCAAATCGAAATCATGCTGGTGCTCGAAGAGGTTGGACGCCGGCTGGCACCGGAACCGGTGGTGCAGGCAGCGCTCGGGCCGGGCGCGATCATCGCCGAATTGGGAACCGCCGCGCAAAAACAGCTGCTCGAGGAGGTCGCTGCGGGTCAGCGGCTGCTGGCGTTCGCGCACACCGAGCCCGGCATCCGTTCGGCCACTGATCTACCGAGCACGCGCGCTGAGCGGCACGGGAATTCGTGGTTGCTCAGCGGGCGCAAGAACCCGGTGCTCGCCGGCCACTGTGCCGACACCCTGGTGGTCAGCGCCGCGTTGCCCGCCGGCGGTGCCGGGCTGTTCTTAGTCCAGGCAGATGCCGTCACGCGACGTCCCTACCAAATGTTCGACGGTCACCGCGGTGCCCAAGTCGACCTGCACGACACGCCCGCCGAACCGCTCGGGGACGCGGTCGACGCCTCCAAAGCCATCCGCGACGCGGTCATCCGCCTCCAGTCGGCGTTGTGCGCGGAGGCCGTCGGCGCCATGGCCGAAGCGCTCCGGCTGACCGCCGATTACCTCAAGACCCGCAAGCAGTTCGGGGTGACGCTGAACAAATTTCAGACGCTGACCCAGCGCGCCGCTGACATGTACGTCTCGCTGGAGCTGGCCCGCAGCATGAACCTCTACGCGGCGATGTCGATCGCCGACGGCTCCTGCGACCCGGTGATCGCGGCGCGGGCCAAGCTCCAGGTCGGCCGGTCAGGTCGGCACATCGCCCAGGAGGCGATCCAGCTGCACGGCGGTATCGGGATGACCGCCGAGTACCCGGTCGGCCACTACGCGGCCCGGCTTACCGCCATCGAGCACACGCTCGGGTCATCGCAGGACCAGCTGCGCGTTCTGGTCGAGCACCTCGCCGACCACGAGGTCGTCACGCTGTAGGGGTAATCAGGCGCACGGCCGGCGCGGCGGCCGCTGGTCACCACCGGCTGGGGAGCAGACGCAGAAGAGGGAGCCGCATGAGCACCACCACTGACCGACCGCTGCGCGTGATTCAGTGGACCACCGGCAACGTCGGACGACGGTCGCTGCACGCTATCATCGGGCGACCCGACATGGAGCTGGTCGGTGTGTATGCCCATGGCGCGGACAAGGTCGGCGTCGACGCTGCCGAACTGTGCGGGTGGCAGGAGCCGACCGGGGTGAGGGCCACCAACGACATCGAGGCGCTGCTCGCCCTGAAACCCGACGCCTGCTGCTACAACCCGTTGTGGCCCAACATCGATGAGCTGGTCCGGCTTCTGGAAGCCGGCGTCAACGTGTGCTCCAGCGCAGCATGGATCACCGGCGGCAAGCAGACACCGCAGGATCGCCAACGGATCGCAGACGCCTGCCGGCGGGGCGGGTCGACGATGTTCGGAAGCGGCGCGCACCCGGGCATGACGAATCTGGTCGGCATGGTCCTGTCCGCCGCCTGCGAGCGTGTCGACGAGATTCGGATCACCGAGTCGGTCGACTGTTCGACCTACGCATCGGCGGATACCCAGACCGCGATGGGGTTCGCGCAAGACCCCCACACACCGGGACTGGCCGACAGTGTGCGCCGCGAAAGCGCAGTCTTCGCCGAGGCGGCGGCGATGATGGCCGACGCGATCGGGGCACCGCTGGACACGATGACCTTCGACGTCGAGTTCACCGCGGCCACCGCCGACACCGACCTGGGCTTCATGACGATCCCGGCCGGAACCGTTGGCGGCGTCTACGGCTATCACCGTGGGTGGACGGGTGCGAAGAACGTCGTCAGCGTCGGTTTCAACTGGATCATGGGTGACCACGTCACACCGCCCAAACCGCTGGAACACGGCCATGTCATCCAGGTGTTCGGCCTGCCCAACATGCGTACGGTGATCCATTGTCTGCCGCCGCGGGATTGGGCCGAACCGGGTTTCATGGGCCTGGGCATGATTTACACCGCGATGCCGGTCACCAACGCGCTGCCCGCGGTTGTGGCGGCCAACCCCGGGATCGTGACCCTGGCGGATCTGCCGCCGATCACCGGCCGGGTGGCTATCTAGCGGCGATCGCAAGCCCGGTGAAGCCGGGCGCAGCGGGTCGCCGCCATCTGGCCCCGCGGCGATCGCAAGCCGACCCGTGTGACCCCACGGAACGCTGCCGTGCCCTACGGCTAGGATTATTAGCCGAGCGAAGGTTCCGCCGGCTTGCGGACGATCGATCGACGCACGACAGGAGGGGCGGCCATGCTAAGCACACTTGTCCGAGCGGCCAAGCGTGCCTGGATACCCCTGGTCCTGGTCATAGTGCTGGCAGTGTCGGGTCTGATCGTGTCGCGGCTGCACCGGATATTCGGTTCGCAGGACCTCAACGCCAACGCCAACGCGGGAATCCAGATCGTGCAGTTCAACCCGAAGGTCGTGGTCTACGAGGTACTCGGACCGCCGGGAACCAGCGCCGACATCAACTACTGGGATGCCGACGCCAACACCCATCAGGTCAACGCCGCCGCGCTGCCGTGGTCCTACACGTTCAGCACGACCCTGCCCGCGGTCAGCGCCAACATCATGGTGCAGGGCGATGCTGACCAAATCCGTTGCCGCATCACCGTGGACGGCGTCGTGCGCGACGAAAAGAATGCCGACGGTCACAACGCTCAGACGTTCTGCCTGGTGAAATCCGCGTGACCCACATGAGGAGCGAACTCATGCACCAACCAGTCATCCCGCGGATCATCCGCCGGTTCGCAGTGCCGGTCATCCTCGGATGGGTTGCCTTGACCGTCGTGGTGACCACCACGGTGCCGCGGTTGGAAGTCGTCGGTGAACAACATTCCGCGCCGATGGCTCCCGAAGAGGCCCCATCGGTAAAAGCCATGCGGCTGTTGGGCAAAAACTTCCGCCAGTTCGATTCCAACAGCACAGTCATGGTTGTCCTGGAAAGCCAGCAGCCCCTGGGCGATGAAGCGCACCGCTACTACGACAACCTGATGCGTCAACTGTCGCAGGACCCCGACCATGTCGAGCACATTCAGAACTTCTGGGGAGATCCGCTCACCGCAGCCGGGGTGCAAAGCGCCGACGCCAAAAGCGCTTACGTGATGATCAACCTTGCCGGCGAGCTCGGCACGACCAAGGCGGACGAATCCGTCCACGCAGTCCGTGAGGTGATAGAGCGCACACCCCCGCCGCCGGGAGTGCAGGCCCACGTCACGGGCCAAGCGGCTCTCGCCGCCGACATCCACGTGATCGCCGATAACAGCCTGGCCAAGATCACGACGTTCACCCTCGTTGCGATCGCCGTCATGCTGTTTTTGGTGTACCGCTCCATCGCCACCACGTTGGTGCAGCTGTTCATGACCGGGATTTCTTTACAGGCCTCCAAAGGTGTGGTCGCGGTCTTGGGCTACCACGACGTGTTCGGGCTGACCACGTTCGCCGCCAACATCTTGACCATGCTGGCGATCGCGGCGGGCACCGATTACGGGATCTTCCTCATCGGCCGCTACCAGGAAGCACGCCGGGCAGGCGAGGATCGCGAAACGGCCTACTACACAACGTTTCGTGGAGTCGCCCCAGTAGTCGTCGGTTCCGGCCTGACCATAGCCGGGGCCACCGCCTGCCTGGTCTTCGCCCGGTTGCCCTGGTTTTACACCATGGGCGCCCCGGTCGGGATCGGAATGCTGGTGGTAGTCGCCGCCGGGGTCACGCTGGGGCCCGCACTGTTGGTGGTCGGCTCGCGATTCGGTTTGTTCGAACCCAAAGGCAAAGGCGCGGGCCGACTGTGGCGGCGGGTCGGTATCGCGGTCGTGCGCTGGCCCGTGCCGATCCTGGCCGCCAGCACCGCGGTCGTGCTGGTGGGCATGCTGGCCCTGCCGGGCTACACCACCAGCTACAACGACAGCAACTACCTACCCGGCAGCGCCCCCGCCAATCTCGGTTATGCGGCGGCCTTCCGGCATTTCGCCCAGGCCAGGCTGAATCCTGATCTGTTGTTGATCGTCGCCCAGCACGATATGCGCAATCCGGCCGACATGCTGGTTTTGGACAAGGTGGCCAGAAACGTCATTCGCACGGTCGGCATTGCGATGGTCCAAGACATCACCAGACCATTGGGCATCCCGCTGCAACACAGCTCGCTGGCGTTCGCCAACAGCTTGCAGCCGCAGATGCTGATGCAGAACATGCAATTCCTCAAGGACCGAACCGCCGACATGCTGAAATTGGCCGACGAAATGCAGGTCCAGATCGACCTCTTGGAGCGCATGTACAAAGTCCAACAAGACCTGGCCGACTCCATCACCGACAGCGCCAAGGTGGCCGAACAAACCGCGGTGATTACCGACGAAATACGCGACCATGTGGCGGATTTCGACGACTTCTGGCGACCGCTCCGCAGCTATTTCTATTGGGAGAAACACTGTTTCGATATTCCTATCTGCTGGTCGCTGCGGTCGATCTGGGACACGCTGGATGGCTTCGACAAGCTCGCCGAGAACTTCCACTACCTGGCTACCGATCTGACCAGAAGCGCTGATGCGACGCGAGAGATGCTCACGTTGATCCCGCCGATGATCAGTGCCATGAAAACCAGCAAAGGGCTGACGCTGACCATGCACAGCACCTTCCAGGCTTTGATCAACCAGATGGAAGCCATGAGCGACACCGCAATCGTGCAGGGCCAGAGCTTCGACACCGCGCACAACGACGACTTGTTCTACCTTCCGCCGGAAGCCTTCGGTAACCCCGAGTTCATACGCGGTCTGAAGTTGTTCTTGTCACCGGACGGCAAGTCGGCGCAATTCATCATCACCAGCCAATCCGATCCGATGACTCCGGAAGGCATCTCGCGGGTCGCCCCGGTGCGCACAGCCGCGCAGGAAGCTCTCAAACAGTCCTCCCTGTCGGATGCCAAGGTGTACCTCGGCGGTACCGCCGCAACCTTCAAAGACATGCACGACGGCGCAAAAGACGACCTCTTGATCGCCGTGGTGTCCGCGCTGACCCTGATCTTCATGATCATGCTGCTGCTGACCCGCAGCCTGGTCGCCGCGATAGTAATCGTCGCCACCGCCGCCAGCTCGATCGCCGCCTCGTTCGGACTCTCGGTGCTGATCTGGCAAGATTTGTTCGGCATCAAAATCCAGTGGCTGGTGATGCTGCTGTCGGTCATCATCCTGTTGGCCGTCGGATCCGACTACAACCTGCTGCTCGTCTCGCGTTTCAAAGAGGAACTGCATGCCGGGCTCAAGACGGGCACGATCCGGTCGATGGCGGGCACCGGCGGGGTAGTCACCGCCGCCGGTTTAGTCTTCGCCTTCACCATGGCCGCCATGCTCGGCAGTGACCTGCAGGTCATCGGACAAATGGGCTCCACGATCTGTATCGGTCTTTTGATGGATACCCTGGTCGTGCGCACGTTGCTCATGCCCTCGATCGCCACGCTGCTGGGACGCTGGTTCTGGTGGCCCCAGGTAGTGCATCCGCGCGGCTCCGACAACGTGCGTCCGCGCCGTAAGCCCGTCGGCGACGACACCGCCCCCATGGCGGTGCTGGCCGGGAAGCCGAGCGATTAGGCCGCACCCAATTCGACACCCAGCTCGATGCAGACCGCGAGCGCTCCGGCGCCGACGTGCAACGCCAAGACCGGGCCCAGCTCGGTCACCAACGCTGGGGCACACGCCGGCAGCCGCTCGGCCAGCACCCCGGCGACTCTGGCGGCGCCGTCGGGATCAGCCACATGGTGCACCGCAAGCGCTGCGGATCGGTCCGCGGGTTGGGCATTGACGATCTCGCAGACCCCATCGATCATCGCCGCCACTGCCTTGCCGGCGGTTCGAACCCGTTGCGCCAGAACAAGCTTGCCTTCCTCGGTGCGCAACAGCGGCTTGAGCGCCAGCGCGGTGCCCAGCCAGGCCGCGGCCCCGCTGATCCGGCCGCTGCGGCGCAGGTTGTCCAGCCGGTGCGCCACGACGAACCCGTGATTGCGGCGCACCGACGCCGCCGCGGCCCGCGCCACGGTGTCCAGGTCGGCGCCGCCGGCCGCGCTCCGGGCCGCGGCCAACGCGACGAAGCCGGTATTCATCGCGACCGACTGCGAGTCGATCACCCGCACCGTCGGACCGATGTCGGCGGCGGCGGCCCGAGCGGCGCCCACGGTCCCCGACAGCGCCGCCGAAAGGTGAACGGCCACTACCCCATCGCCGCCGCTGTCGGCCAGGGCCCGCCGATAGGCCTCGGACAGTTCGGCCGGGGTGGCCCCGGCGGTGGTCGCGTCGTCGCGCGCATGCAGATCGTCGGGTACCGCGTCGACGCCGTCGCGCAGGTCGAGGTCGCCGAGCAGGATGTGCAGGGGAACCTGGCGGATCGCCCACCTGTCGCGCAGCTCTTCCGGCAAGCGCGACGACGAGTCGGTGACCACCACGACAGCCACGATTTCAGCGCCGTTTCTCGCTGTGGGACACGCCGGCGCGCGCCAGCGCCTCGAGCATCGCCTCGGCAACGGCCCGGTGCGCCGCGAAGTCCCAGTGGATACCGTCGGGATTGCCGCTTCCGCTCAGGATGTGCTCGCTGACCGCAGCTTTCAGGTCGACCACCGGGATGTCGTGGCGCTGCGCCCACCGCGCGATCGCCGCGGCGGTTCGGGCCCGGCCGCGGTGAGCTTTGCCGTAACTCTCAGCACTGTGCACCGGCGGCAGCGACGCCACGATCGGGATGCCGGGACGATTGAAATCGATTGCAAAGCGCGATTTTTCGAGATAGTCGACGGTGAGGTGCGGCGGCAATGCGGCCCTGGCCACCGGCGAGAGCCTCGGCTGCAACCACCCGTAGCCGGCACGGACCCGCCGCCGCAGCCGCGGCGGCCGCACATAGCGGATGAGCTCGCGCAGCGCGGTCGGCAACGGCGAGGGCAGCGAATCCATGCCGCCGGTCGCGAAGATCACCGCCCCCGCGCGGGCCAGCGCCGCCCAGGCCCGCGGATCCTCGGTGACCGCCCACCACACGTCGCGGCAGGTCCAGCCGATACGGCCGATCAGTTCGACATCCCAACCCAGATGTGCGCCGACGATATTGGGCCAAATACGAGGATCGTCGGCGGGCAGGCCGCCCCGCGGGCCGTAGTAGGCCAGCGAGTCGGCGAAAATCAGCAGGACGGGACGGGACTCACCCGACATCGCCGGCGACCTGTGCCGAGGCATTCCACACATCGAGACGCCACCTGATGCGGTCCACGTCGGCGTCGCCACCGTCGTCACACTGCCCGGACAGCTGTGTCCAACTGGCGTTGCCCATCCCGCCCAGCGCGGACCAATGCTCCACCGGCAGCCGCAGCAACGCGGCGGTCAACGCGGCGATCAACCCGCCGTGGGCGACCAGCACCACCGGACGCCCATCGGATGCGTCCCACTCCGGCTCGCCCGCCACCAATTCGGCGACCACCGGCAGGGCGCGGGCAGCCACGTCGACCCGGCTCTCCCCGCCGTGCGGCGCCCAGGTGGCGTCCGCGCGCCACGCCAGCCGGGCGCCCGGGGCGCTGCTGTCGACCTGTTCATGGGTCATGCCCTGCCAGTCACCGAGATGGGTCTCGCGCAGCCGCTTGTCCACGCGCGGCTGCAATCCGCTGCGCTCGCCCAGCACGACGGCGGTGTCATAGGCCCGCCGCAGATCCGACGACACGATCAGCAGCGGCTGGCGTTTGGCCAGCACCTCGGCCGCGGCCACCGCTTGGGCGCGGCCCAGCTCGCTCAGCTCGGTGTCCAGTTGACCCTGCATCCGGCTGCCCAGATTGAAATCGGTCTGGCCGTGGCGCAGCATGACCAGCCGGCGCGTCGTCACGAGATGCCTTCCAGATCCACCGCCACCACCGGGCAGTCCCGCCACAGTCGGTCCAAGGCATAGAAGTCGCGTTCGGCCTGGTGCTGGATGTGCACGACGATGTCGACGTAGTCCAGCAGCGTCCAGCGGCCTTCCCGGGCACCCTCGCGGCGGGCCGGACGGTATCCCGCCCGGCGCATTTTCTCCTCGACGGCGTCGACGATGGCGTTGACCTGGCGCTCGTTGGAGGCAGAGGCGATCACGAAACAGTCGGTGATGACCAGCTGCCCGGACACGTCGATGACGACGACATCGGCAGCGAGTTTGGCCGCGGCGGCGCCGGCGGCGACCGTCGCCATGTCGATGGCCTCCGGGCTGGCCGTCATGCCCCGTCCCGTGGCGTGCGGTAGAGCCGCCGCTTGGACACGTACTGCAGCACACCGTCGGGCATCAGGTACCACAGCGGCCGGCCCTCGGCGGCGCGGCGGCGGCAGTCGGTCGACGAGATCGCCAGCGCGGGGACCTCGACGAGAGCCAACGCATCCGCGGGCAATCCATCGAGGGCCCCGGCGAGGTGTTCGCGGCCCAGGTCGTAGCCCGGCCGGCTCACCCCGACGAAGCGGGCCTGCGCGAACAGCTCCTCCCAGTCCTGCCAGGACAAGATGGCGGCCAACGCGTCGGCCCCGGTGATGAAGTAGAGCTCAGCGTCGGGATTGAGCGCGCGCAGGTCACGCAACGTATCCTTGGTGTAGGTGGGTCCGCCGCGATCGATGTCGACCCGGCTCACCGAGAAGCAGGGATTGGCTGCGGTCGCGATCACTGTCATCAAATACCGGTCTTCGCTGGCGCTGACCTGTCGCTCCTTCTGCCAGGGCTGGCCGGTCGGCACGAACACCACCTCGTCGAGGCCGAAGCGGTAGGCCACCTCGCTGGCAGCGACCAGATGGCCGTTGTGGATGGGGTCGAACGTCCCACCCATCACTCCCAGCCTGCGGCGCTTTTGCACGATCTGCCAGCTTACTGGAGCAGCCGCCACGCCCACGTGACGCTGGGCGCGCTCAGACCGGCAGCAGGCGGTCGATCACCGCGGCCAGCTGCTTGGCCGACCGGCATTCGTGCATGGTGATCACCTCCTGATACCGCACCGCTGCCGAATCGCCGCTGCCCCACAGATGCCGGGGCTCGGGGTTGAGCCAATGCGCGTGCCGGCTGGCGGCCACCAGATGGGCCAGCACTGTGCTGGCCGGGTCGCGGTAGTTGGTGCGGCCGTCGCCGAGCACCAGCAACGAGCTGCGCGGCGAGAGCGCGTTGTGGAACCGCTCGGTGAACGAGACGAACGCGTTGCCGTAATCGGAATGGCCGTCGCGGGTGTAGACGCCGGCTTCGCGGGTGATCCGCTGGATCGCCACGGCCAGGTCGGCCTCGGGTCCGAACAGATGCGTCACCTCGTCGGTGGTGTCGATGAACGCGAAGACCCGGACGCGGGAAAACTGCTGACGCAGAGCGTGTACCAGCAGCAGGGTGAAGTGGCTGAACCCGGCGACGGATCCGGACACGTCGCAGAGGACCACCAGCTCGGGTCGGGCCGGCCGGGGTTTGCGCAGCACCAGGTCGGTCGGTACCCCGCCGGTCGACATCGATGTGCGCAGAGTCTTGCGCAGATCGATCGCGCCGGCGCGGGCCCGGCGACGGCGAGCGGCCAGCCGGGTGGCCAATGTGCGGGCCAGCGGCGCCACCACGCGGCGCATCTGGCGCAGCTGGTCGGACGAGGCGCGCAGGAACTCGACGTTCTCGGCCAGCTGGGGGATACCGTACATCTGGACGTGGTCACGGCCGAGCTGCTCAGCGGTGCGTCGCTTGGTCTCGGCGTCGACCAGTCTGCGCAGCTGGGTGATCCGCTGCGCGGCAAGTGCTTTGGCGATCTGCTGCTGGGTAGGTGTGGGTTCGTCGCCGTACGGGGCGAGCAGGCCCGCCAACAGCCGGCCCTCCAAGTCGTCCAGCGCCATCGCCTTGAGCGCCTGATAAGACGAGTACGACGGGCCACGGCTGGATTGATATTTGCCGTAAGCCTCAACGATTTTGGCGATCATGGCCACCAGCTGCTCGTCCAGGTCGGCGAGGCCGGGGTTTTCGGTCAGCAGATCGACCAGCATCTGCCGCATCGCTTCGATATCCTCGGGATCCAGCGTCCGGTCGGCTTCTGCCGCTTCTCCGGCGGCGACCGCCGCCCGGGTACCCAACGCCGCCGGCCACCACAGGTCGAACAATGCGTTGTAGGTCTCCCGGTGATCCGAGCGGCGCAGCACGGCGCAGGCGAGGCCCTCACGCAACACCTCCCGGTCGGCGAGGCTCAGCGTCGCCATCACCCGTCCGGCGTCCACCGTCTCCGACGGTCCCACCGAAATGCCCTGGCCGCGAAGGGCTTCGACGAAGCCCACCAAATGCCCCGGCAGGCCGTGGGGGGCCAGCGGCTGAGCGGGGCGTACTCGGCGAGGGGTCATTCGAATGCGCGTCAGTTCAGCCGGAGCTCTGCCCCGGCACGTTGCTGGTCGGATTGGTGTTTGAGCACGACACCCAGCGTGGCGGCGATGGTCGCGTCGTCGATGGTGTCCAGGCCGAGCGCCAACAGGGTCCGTCCCCAGTCGATGGTCTCGGCCACCGACGGCACCTTCTTGAGCTGCATCCCGCGCAGCACACCGATTATGCGCACCAGCTCGTCGGCGAGGTGCGCCGGAAGTTCGGGGACCCGCGACAACAAGATCCGGCGTTCCAACTCGGGCCCGGGAAAATCGATGTGTAAGAACAAGCACCGTCGTTTGAGCGCCTCGGACAGCTCACGGGTGGCGTTGGAGGTCAGCACGACGAACGGCGCCCGGGTGGCGGTGATGGTGCCCAGCTCCGGCACGGTCACCGCGAAGTCGGACAGCACCTCCAGCAGAAGGCCCTCGATCTCGATATCGGCCTTGTCGGTTTCGTCGACCAGAAGCACCGTCGGACCGGTGCGCCGGATCGCGGTCAACAGCGGCCGGGACAGCAGAAATTCCTCACTGAACACATCGTCTTTGGTGCTGTCCCAGTCGCTTCCGTCCCCGGAACCGGCCTGGATGCGCAGGATCTGCTTGGCGTGGTTCCACTCGTAGAGCGCGCGGGCCTCGTCGACGCCCTCATAACACTGCAGGCGGACCAGCTCCGATCCGGTGGCCTGCGCGACCGCCCGGGCCAGTTCGGTCTTGCCGACCCCGGCCGGCCCTTCGACCAGCAACGGCTTACCCAGCCGGTCAGCCAAAAACACCGCGGTCATGGTCGCGGTGTCGGGCAGGTAGCCGGTCTCGGCCAACCGACGACCGACGTCGTCGATGTCGGTGAACAGCGGGATGGGCCGGGCGGGCACACTCACCATGGGAATCTCCTCATCGTCAGGCCGGACGGGTGTGGCCGTCGCCCCAGACGATCCACTTGGTCGAGGTCAGCTCCGCCAGCCCCATCGGGCCCCGGGCGTGCAGCTTCTGGGTGGAGATGCCGATCTCGGCGCCGAAACCGAACTGTTCGCCGTCGGTAAACGCCGTCGACGCGTTCACCATCACCGCGGCCGCGTCGACGCCCTCGGTGAAACGCTGCGCGGCAGCAAGATTGGTCGTCACGATGGCTTCGGTGTGGCCGGTGCCGTACTCGTTGATGTGGGCGATCGCAGCGTCGACGCCGTCGACCACCGCCACCGCGATGTCCATCGAGAGGAACTCGCGGCGCAGCTCGTCGTCGGAGGCGTCGGTGTGTACGCTCACCCCGGCGTCGCGCAGGGCCGCCAGCAGCCGCGGCATCGCCGCACCGGCGATCGCCGCGTCGACCAGCAGCGTTTCGGCGGCGTTGCACACGCTGGGCCGACGGGTTTTGGAGTTCAGCAGCACGCGTTCGGCGACGTCGAGATCGGCGTCCCGGTCGACGTAGACGTGGCAGTTGCCGACCCCGGTTTCGATCGTGGGCACCTGCGCGTCGCGAACCACCGCGTCGATCAGGCCGGCTCCCCCGCGCGGGATCACCACGTCGACCAGCCCCCGGGCCTGGATCAGATGGGTCACGGTGGCGCGATCGGAACTGTCGAGCAGCTGGACCGCGTCGGCCGGCAGCCCGGCGGTGCCGAGCGCGCCGCGCAGCACCGCCACCAGCGCCTGGTTGGATTTGGCCGCCGAGGAGCTGCCGCGCAGCAGGGCCGCGTTGCCGGATTTCAGCGCCAGGCCGAACGCGTCGACGGTGACGTTGGGCCGGCCTTCATAGACCATGCCGACCACGCCCAGCGGGACCCGCTGCTGGCGCAGTTGCAGCCCGTTGGGCCGCGCGTAGCCGCGCAGCACCTCCCCGACGGGGTCGGGCAGGTCGGCGACCTGGCGCAGACCGGCGGCGATGGCATCGATGCGCTGCGGGTTGAGCGCGAGCCGGTCCAGCATGGCTGGTGGGGTGTCGACGGCGCGGGCCGCGGCGAGATCGTCGGTGTTGGCCGCCAAAATCACCTCGGCGCCGGCGATGACCGCGTCCGCCGCGGCGTGCAGCGCGTGATTCTTGACCGCCGTCGGCGTCGACGCCAGGATGCGCGCGGCGACCCGGGCGCGCCGCGCGGCGTCGTGAACCTCGTGACGCAGGTCAGCGCGCAGCGGTGCTTGCAGACTCATCAACCCAGGGTATCGGGCCGCGGATCGCCGGCTGCGCTGGCCCGGTCGCCCGAGATTGCGCACCGGCGCCCGCGCCTACCGGTGGTGGCGCTCGGCGGATCCCTGGGTTTCGGCCCGCGATATTCCGCTGCGCCGCTCGTCGATAATGCGGCCGAGGTCGTGGAGCAGCAGCGGTTTGCGCATGACGAGACGTTCGAGTTGGTCACGGTCGATGAGCACGGCCGTCACTTCGGCGAGCGCGAAGGCGCCGGCGAGATTGGGTTGCCTGGTCAGTGCGGTCAAACCCAAAAACGACCCCGCACCCAGCGTGGCTACCGAGATCGGCGAGCCGTCCTGGGCTGTCGCGGTCAACTGAACGCTGCCCTCGACCAGAAAGGTCATCGTCGTCGGCACGTCGTCGGCGTGTTCGAGGACTTCACCGGCGCCGTAGCGGACGAGTCTGGCATGCGGAACCAGGGACTGCTGTTCGGGGAGACTGAGCCGCAGGGCCGGCGCGACCACCGTTCGAATGGCCTTCTCCACTCGCGCGGGCGTGGAGAAGTCATCGGCGACGCCGTCGAGGTGAAACCCCTCCCGCCGCGAGGCATACCAAATCCAGCGCAGGAACGTCGCCTGGGCGGCGCCGTCGTCGGCGGGCGACGACAGTCCGATGGTCGTGCGGTACTGGGCGCCGCCGAGCGCAATCGAGGTGGCTGTGCCCTCGGGGCCCAGTTGCGGAAGCGCCCGGGCGGTCCGCGACAGCATCGCACACACCTGGTCGGGGGGGTCGGCGGCCGAAAACGTGGTCGTGATCGCCAGCTTGTGCGCACCGGGCGGGCGGCTCAGATTGGTGAACGAGGTAGTGGCCAGCACCGAGTTCGGGGTGATCTGCAGTCCGTGGCCGGTGTCGATATGCACAGCGCGCCAATTCGCTTCGACGACAAGGCCCTGCGCTGCAGGGGTCTTCAGCCAGTCGCCGATGCGGAACGGCTGCTCGAACAACATGAACAGGCCCGAGACGATCTGGCCGACGGAGTTCTGCAGCATCAGGCCGATGACCACCGACGTCACCCCGAGCGCGGTGAACACGCTGCCGATGCGCGCGCCCCAGATGTAGGACAAGATCATCGCCAGGCCCACGCCGATCAGCAGGAGACGGGCGACGTCTAAGAAGATGGCGGGGACGCGTTTGCGCCAGGAGCTCTCCGGCGCGCCCTGGAAGATGGTGGCGTTGAGCCCGGACAGCAACAGCACCAACATCACGAAGCTGCACGCCGTCGCCAGCAACCGGACCGCGTTGTCCTGCAGCGGGACCTGGGCCACCTTGACGATGAGCAGCAACAGCGCGCCCAGTGGCAACAGATAGTTGCGGATCAGCCCCACCGGCCTGGCCAGGAGGCTTCGCCGGCGCATCAGTGCGTGCTGGCTCTCGGTGAGAATGATCAGCACGACCGGCAATCCGACCGCAATGCCGACGGCCCAGTAAAACCACGACTCGAACAACGTCATTGCCGCTCCGCCAACCGCCAGACGGGCTGCTCGGTTGCGCCGACCGTGATCGTACCGGCCGGTGTGAACTGCCGGATGTCGCGCATCACATCGTAAACCTCGGCGGTGACGTAAATTCCGGGCTGCGGAGCGCCGCCGTGCATCTGGTAGGCCAGGTTGACCGCTGCGCCCCACATGTCGTAGGTGACGCTGGTGCGGCCGACCAGTCCGCTGACGACCTTGCCGGTGGTGATGCCGGCTCGCAGGCCGAGGCTGTGGCCGGTCTGGCTGTTGAACCGATCGACGATGTGCTGCATTTCCAGCGCGAAATCGACGGTTCGTTGCACGCTGTCCAGCCGCGGAGTCGTCACCCCGCAGCTGGCGAGGTAACTGTTGTGCAAGGTGCGAACCCGCTCGACGCCGTGCGTGTCGGCCGCCGAGTCGAATTGCCCGATCAAGTCGTCGACGATACCGACCAACTCGTCACCGGACAGATCCTCTGACATGGCGTCGAACCCGACGATGTCGGCGAAGATGACGCTGGCGTCTTGATGCTCCTCGGCGATGACCTGCTCGCCGTCCCGATAGCGCTGCACGACCGGCTCCGGCATCAGCGACAGCAACAGGCGGTCGTTTTCTCTGCGCTGCTCGTTGAGCAGCTCGTCTTTGATCTGCAGAGTCCGGCTCATCTCATTGAAAGCCGCTGTCAGATCACCGATTTCGTCGCGCGACGTCACCGGGATGTTCACGTTGTACTCGCCGCCGCTGATCCGTCGGGTGCCGGCCTCCAGCCGGCGGATCGGCCCCACGAAGAGCCGCGCCAGCACCATCGACGCCACGCAGATAGCGAAAATTATCCCGGTCGCTGCGAGGACGATTGTTTTGGTGAATGACGTCGCCCGCGCCAACGCCTCGGAGTTGTCTCTGGTGGCCAGGATCGACCAGTGCAGATCTGAATTCGGCACGTTCAGCGGAGCATAGGCCTCCAGTTGACGATTACCCAGATAGCCGGTGGCGCTGGTCACTCCGGTCTGACCGCGTTGAGCGGCGGCCAGGCCTGCGCTCGCGACGGGCTGCACGAGAATAGTGGTGTCCAGTCGGAGCGCTTTGGCCACCACATCGGGTGGTGTTCCGGCGGCCACCGCTGCGCGCTGGTATGCCCCGGCGTCTTGTAAAAACAACCGCGAGTCCGACCGCATCAGATTATCGGGACCGGCGAGGTAGGTCTCGGTGGTGCGACCCATCCCGGCGGCTTTCCACTGCTTGTCGGCGGTCATGATCCGATTGATCTGCCAGGTGGGCAGCGGCAGGGCCAAAACACCCTCGATTTTTGCGTCGGTGCCCACCGGGGAGACCAACCAGGCGGTGGGCTCATCGAGATGCGGCTGGTAAGGCTGGAAGTCGGTGATCCAGACGAAGTCGACAGAGTTGGCTGCCAGCGCCTTTTGGTAGGCGTCTCGAAGATTGGACCCGCGATAGGGGCCGGTCAGGATATTGGCGCCCAGGTCGGGTCCTTTGCCCTCGCTGTAGACGACGTTGCCGTTCTTGTCCAGCAACAACGCGTCGGCATACTCGAAGCGGGTGACGATCTCGCGGAAGTGGCCGTCGAAACGCGCGTTGGCGGCCGCCCAGGCGTTGCCCGCGCCCGCGTCATCAGCCGGCGCAGGGTCATGGCCTTCCGGGAGCGGTGCGGTGTAGTGAGCCTGGAGGTACCTCTGTGCGTTCGACGCCGGCAGCAACAGGTCCACGGCCGGTTTGTCGCCGGTGATGCGCTCGATCGGCGCGGCGACTTTCTCGTTGTAGTAACTGACCACGGCCCGCTGCTGGGCAGGGCTGATCGGCGCGTTGGCCAGCTGGTCGAAGCCGGCGCTGAACGCGGCCACCGCTTGCACCGCGGTGTCGCCACGGCTGTAGATGACCAGCGCATTCGTCAAGTCCGTGAACAGCGACTCCATCGCCCGCTTCTGAGACGCGCGCAGCTCGACCAGGCGGTCGATCGCCGAGGTGCGCAGTGCGCCATGTCCGGCCCGGTATCCGACGACGCCGATCACCGCCACCGACACGACGCTGCACCCCAGCAGCATCAGCAGCAGTTTGGACTGGATGCTCACCCGCGAAAACCGCCGAATCCGACCCCGTTGGGGAGGAGAGGTTGTGCCGCCCGCCCGCTGGTCGGTGAGCTTGCCCGGGTCCAATCGGCTTCCTTTCGCCGCCGCGCCGCACACGGCGCAGGCCACGCAGCACACCAGCCCGCGGCAGTGGATAAATTGAGACACATCGTACTGTGCCGCCTGCGCCGCATTGTGCGGCATTGTGGCGGCATTGTGGCGGCATTGTGGCGGCATTGTGGCGGCATTGTGCGACTACCCGCGACTCCCTAACGTCGGCGCCATGACGACACGGGTCTGCGTGGTGGGCAGCGTGAACCTGGACACGGTGTTGGCCGTCGAGGCGTTGCCGCGCCCGGGTGAGACCGTGCTGGCGATGTCGGTCGCCTCGACGCCCGGCGGAAAAGGCGCCAATCAGGCGGTGGCTGCCGCGCGGTCGGGCGCCCGGGTGCAGTTCGTCGGGGCGGTAGGTGACGACGCGCCGGCCGAGCAGCTGCGCGCCTATCTGACTTCGAACGCCGTGGGCACCGACGGTCTGGTGACCCTCACCGGTCCCAGCGGATCCGCCGTCGTGACAGTGGATTCCGACGGCGAAAACATGATTGTCGTCGCGCCGGGCGTGGGCGCGCAGCTGACCTTGGACTCGGCGCGCCTGCGCGGGATCGTCGCCGATTGCGAGGTGTTGTTGCTGCAGTTGGAGATTCCGGTGGCCACGGCGGTGTCGGCCGCCCGGGAGGCCCGCTCGGCCGGGGCGGTCGTCATGGTCAACGCCTCGCCGGCCGGCCGCGCCGTGCCGGAGCTGGCCGAGCTGACCGAGGTGCTGGTCGTCAACGAAACCGAATCCGAACAGTGGACCTGGCCGGTCCCGCACCGGGTGATCACCCGGGGCGCTGCGGGTGCGACCTACATCGGCGCCGGCCGGCAGTGCACGATTGCGGCACCGGCGGTGGAGGTGGTCGACACCGCCGGGGCCGGTGACGTGTTCGCCGGTGTGCTGGCCGCCGGTTGGATCTCCGGCCGCCGGGACGCCCTGCGGCGGGCGTGCGCGGCCGGGGCGCTGGCGACGCTGGTGCCCGGAGCCGGCGACTGCGCGCCGGTGAGCGCGGCCATCGACAAGATGCTGGCCAACCTCGAAGGAGGCTCGTGATGCCGACAGCCCCGCGTCCGCCCGAGGGCGATTGGTTGGGGACTCAATTCCTCACGTTCACCCGGAAGGGCCCGTTCGCGATCCTCACGCTGGACCGTCCGCAGGCACGCAACGCAATGACCCCGGCGATGTACTTCGGGATCCGCTACGCGATCGCGCGGGTCGACGCGGACCCCGACCTGGCCGGGCTGCTGATCACCGGAACCGGCGACGTGTTCACACCGGGCGGCGACCTCGGCGGCGGGCGCAGCGGGTCGCCAGGCGATCCCGGTGACAACTGGATGCCGTGGGGCTCGGCCCTGTCGATGGACATCACCCCGTTCGACGCGCTGCGCACATCGGCCAAGCCGGTGGTGTCGGCGGTCAACGGGCTGTGCCAGGGCGGCGGACTGCAGATCGTGCTGTGCAGCGACGTCGCAGTGGTCAGCGACCGCGCGACGTTTCGGGTTCCGGAGTTGTACCGCGGCATCGCCGACACGTACTACAGCCAGATGCTGGCCCGCATCATCGGGCCCGTCCGCACCCGCGACCTGATGTTCACCGGCCGGACCTTGACCGCCGCCGAGGCCGTCGAGTGGGGCATGGTCGCGCGGATGGTGGCCCACGACGACCTGATGGACATGGCGCGCGACGTGCTGGCGCAGTGTTGCCGCACCGCACCCGGAGCCCGGCGCGTCGTGAAGGCCAGCCTGGACAACTACCTGGGTCTTTACGACCGGATCGGCATGGCGGCCAGCATCGAGGGACCCGAGGCCGTCGAGGGCTTTGTCGCGTTCCGGGAAAGACGTTGTCCTGGCTGGGTACATCCCCAGTTACGGGTGGACGGTCGGCTGTGATGTGCGCCGGCGTCGCCGGTAGGCTGTGCACCGCAAGCGGTTCTGCGTACTCGAAGGAATGCCGATGACCGAGTCGACCGGCGCGCTGCCGGCCGCGCTGCAGCGGGCGCTGGAGTTGCTCACCGATCCGCCGGCCCACCCGGACGCCGGCAAGGGCTACCTGGACCTGCTGGGCAGCGCCGGGGACGCCGCAGTACCGAAGAACACCGGACCGCTGCAGGCGATCTTCCTCTCGCGGGCCGGCGCGACGCTCTACGACTACAACCAGGCCGTGTTGCGCCGGGTGTTCACCACGTGGCTCAATCCCACCGACTGGCTGGCCATCCCGCCCGGCGGAGTCGCACTGGACGTCGGCTGCGGCCCCGGCAGCGTCACCGCCGCCCTGGGCCGGGCCGTCGGCCCCGACGGGCTGGCGCTGGGCGTCGACATCTCCGAGACGATGCTGGCCCGCGCGGTGCGCGCCGCCCCGGGACCGCAGGTCGGTTTCCTGCGGGCCGACGCGCAGCGGCTCCCGCTGCGGGACGCGACGGTGGACGCGGTGGCCTGTGTCGCCGTGCTGCAACTGGTCCCCGACCCGGCTGCGGCGCTGGCGGAGATGGCGCGCGTGTTGCGGCCCGGCGGGCGGCTGGCTGTCATGGTGCCCGTCGCCGCGCGTCGCGCGTGGTGGTCGCGGGCGTTACCGCAAAGCTGGGGCCACGTGTTCGGCGAGGACGAAATCCCCGATGTTCTCAGACATCACGGCCTCAGTGTGCACACCAGGAGTTTCGGCACGTTCCAGTCGGTGCGCGCCGAGCGCGGGTGACGCTGTCAGTCCTCGGGGACCTCGCGGTCGATCTCCTCGAGCCAGGCCCGCGCCGACATGTCCGAGGGTGCGCGCCAGTCCCCGCGCGGCGACAACGAACCCCCGTAGGATACCTTGGGCCCGTTGGGCAATGCCGAACGCTTGAACTGGCTGAACGCATAGAACCGCTGCACGAATACCCCCAACCAGTGCCGGATCTCGCTCAGCGAATACGACGGCCGCTTGTCCTGGGGAAATCCGGGCGGCCAGACACCGCGGTCGGGGTCGCTCCAGGCATGCCAGGCCAAAAACGCGATCTTGGACGGCCGAAACCCGAAGCGCAGCACGTGGAACAGTGAAAAATCTTGCAGCGCATATGGTCCGACCATGGCTTCGCTGCGCTGCAACTCCTCTTCTGCACCGGTGGGCACCAGTTCCGGGGTGATCTCGGTGTCGAGCACCGACTGCAGCGTCGCACACACCTCGTCGTCGAACTGCCCGGACGCAATGACCCAGCGAATCAAATGCTGTATCAGCGTCTTGGGCACGCCGCTGTTGATGTTGTAATGCGACATCTGATCGCCCACACCGTAGGTCGACCAGCCCAGTGCCAGCTCGGACAGATCGCCGGTACCCAGCACGATGCCACCGCGCTGGTTGGCCAGCCGGAACAGGTAGTCGGTGCGCAGACCCGCCTGAACGTTCTCGAAAGTAACGTCGTAGAGGTTTTCCCCGCGGGCGAACGGGTGGCCGAGATTGGCGAGCATCATCTCGGCGCTCTCGCGGATATCGATTTCGGAAAGGGTGACTCCCAGTGCCCGCGACAACCTGACCGCGTTGTTCTTAGTGCGTTCGCTGGTCGCGAATCCGGGCAGCGTGAACGCCAGAATGTCACTGCGCGGCCGATTTTCCCGATCCATCGCCCGTGCGGCGACGATCAGCGCATGCGTCGAGTCCAGTCCGCCGGATACCCCGATGACCACCTTGGGATAGTTCAGCGCGCGCAGCCGCTGTTCAAGGCCGGCAACTTGGATGTTGTAAGCCTCGTAGCAATCCTGTTGCAGCCGAGCCGGATCGGCGGGTACGAACGGGAACCGCTCGACATCGCGCAGCAACCCGATGTCGCCGCTGGGCGGATCCAACAGGAATTCCACCCGCCGGAAGGGCTGCGTGAGCTCGCGGTGGTGACGGCGGTTGTCGTCGAAGGTGCCCATTCGCAGTCGTTCTGAACGCAACAGGTCGAGGTCGACGTCGGCGACGCAGCGACGCTCACCGCGGGGAAACCGCTCGGACTCCGCCAGCAGCCGCCCGTTTTCCCAGATCATCGTCTGGCCGTCCCAGGCCAGGTCGGTGGTCGACTCCCCTTGCCCGGCCGCGGCGTAGACGTAGGCGGCCAGACACCGCGACGACGCCGAGCGGGCCAGCAGGCGGCGATCGTCGGCGCGCCCGATCGTGATCGGGCTACCGGACAGGTTGGCCAGCACCGTCGCGCCCGCCAGGGCCGCCTGCGCGCTGGGCGGTATCGGTACAAACATGTCCTCGCAGATCTCGACGTGCAGCACGAAACCCGGCACGTCGGATGCGGCGAACAGCAGATCGGGGCCGAACGGTGCCGCGATGTCGCCGATGCGGATCGTGCCGTGCTCGTCGTCGCCCGCCGCCAGCTGACGGTGCTCGTAAAACTCCCGGTAGGTCGGAAGATAGGACTTGGGAACCACTCCCAGCACCGCCCCGCGGTGCATGACCACGGCGGTGTTGTAGATGCGGTGCCGGTGACGCAGCGGAGCCCCGACCACCAACACCGGCAGCAGGTCGGCGGACGCCACCACGACGGCGAGCAGCGCCTCCGCGACGGCGTCCAGCAGCACGTCCTGCAGCAGGATGTCCTCGATCGAGTAGCCCGACAATGTCAGTTCGGGGAACACCGCCAGCGCCACGCCGTCGTCGTGACACTCCCGGGCCAGCCGCAGCACCGCATCGGCATTGCCGGCCGGGTCGGCGAGCGCCGTGTGATGCGTGCATGCGGCGACGCGGACGAAGCCCTGGCTGTAGGCGTTGTAGAAGTCCATCCTCTGCTCATTGTCGCCTGGCCCGTGTCCACGAGCGACACCGACCGCCTGATCTCACCTGCGAGCGTGCGCAGACTACGCTGCCGTATCGGCGTGTCGGTCGGCGACACGCACGCTCGCGGGCCGGCGGGGCCCCGCGCGTGGCGGATGCCCTCGGATACGCTCGGGAGGTGACGCCACCCGGATTTCGTAGGCTGGCCGCTACGCTGGCCGGGCGGCGCATCGCCGTGTTGACCGGCGCCGGGATCTCCACCGACTCGGGCATTCCCGACTATCGCGGGCCCGACTCGCCGCCGAGCAATCCGATGACGATTCGCCAATTCACCGGCGATCCGGCGTTTCGGCAGCGCTATTGGGCCCGCAACCACCTCGGTTGGCGACGCATGGCCGACACCCGGCCCAATGCCGGGCATCGGGCGCTGGCCAGGCTGGAACGGGCCGGGCTGGTGATCGGTGTTATCACCCAGAACGTCGACCTGCTGCACACCAAGGCCGGCAGCGCCACCGTGATCGACCTGCACGGCACCTACGCTCAGGTGATCTGCCTGGACTGCGGGCTGACCATGTCGCGGGCCGCGCTGGCCGACCGGCTGGAGGCACTCAACCCGGGATTCATCGAGCGGGCCGAGGCCGCCGGCGAACTCGCGGTGGCTCCCGACGCCGACGCCGTCGTCGCCGACACCGCCGCGTTCCGCTACCTGGACTGCCCCTGCTGCGCAGGCATGCTCAAGCCCGACATCGTCTATTTCGGCGAGAGTGTGCCCAAAGACCGTCTCGACCAGGCATACTCACTGGTCGACGAGGCGGAGGCGTTGCTGGTCGCGGGTTCGTCGCTGGCGGTGTTCTCCGGGTACCGGTTCGTGCGCCACGCCGCCGCACGCGGCATTCCGGTCGCTATCGTCAACCGCGGGCCGACGCGCGGCGACGACCTGGCCACGGTCAAGGTCGACGGCGGTTGCTCGCAGCTGCTGACCCTGCTGGCCGACGAACTCTGCGACACCGCACAGCCGGTCAGAGGGTGACCAAGTCGTCGGCGTGCACCGCGGGCCGGCGCAGTTCGGCAGGCAACTCCGCGCTCGACCGGCCCAGCATCGTGGCCAGTTCAGCCGCATCGTAGGCGACCACGCCGCGGGCCACGACCGACGCATCCGGACCGCACAGGTCAACGACGTCGCCGCCGTGAAACCCGCCCGACACCGCAGTGATGCCCGCAGCCAGTAGAGAGCGGCGCTGGCCCACCACGGCCCGCACCGCGCCCTCGTCCAGGGTCAGCGAGCCCGCGGATTCCGCGGCGTACCGCACCCAGAACCGGCGCGCCGACATCCTTTCGGGCCGGGCAGCGAACACCGTACCCACCGAGGCATCGGCCAACGCGGTCGCGGCGTCGCCGGCCGCGGCCAGCAACACCGGCACCCCGGCATCAGCGGCCAGCAGGGCCGCGGACACCTTGGACGCCATGCCGCCGGTGCCCAGGTGGCTGCCCGGCCCGGCCACCACCCCGTCGAGGTCGGCACGCCCACCCACTTCGGGGATGAACCTGGCCCGCCCCTTGCGCGGGTCGGAATCATAGAGCCCGTCGATGTCGGAGAGCAGCACCAGCGCCTCGGCGCCGACCAGGTGTGCCACCAACGCCGAGAGCCGGTCGTTGTCGCCGAAGCGGATCTCGTTGGTGGCCACCGTGTCGTTCTCGTTGACGATCGCCACCGCGTGCAGTGCCCGCAGCCGGTCGAGGGTGCGCTGGGCGTTGGTGTGCTGCACGCGCATCGAAATGTCGTGGGCGGAGAGCAACACCTGCCCGACTGTGCGTCGATAGCGGCCGAACGCCGCACTCCAGGAGTTCACCAGGGCAACCTGCCCGACACTGGCCGCTGCCTGTTTGGTCGCGAGATCAGTTGGCCGCCGCGATAATCCCAGCGGCTCGAGCCCGGCGGCGATGGCTCCAGACGATACGATCACCACGTCGGAGCCCGCCTTCATCCTGGCCTCGATCGCCTCGGCGAGGTCGGCCAGCCGCGCGGCGTCGAACATCCCGGTCGGGGTGGTCAACGCCGTGCTGCCGACTTTGACCACGAGACTGCGTGCAGTGCGGATCGCTTTCCGGTGAGCGCTGGTCATCAGCCCTCACCGTGCTCGCGGCGTCGCCGGCGGGCAGCCTTGCGTTCGGCGGCACTGATACGCTCCGGGCGATCCAGCCGGGCGTCGGTACCGCGACGTGACAGTGGATGGTCGACTCCGGACGGCGTTTGGGGCTCCCAGTCGAACGTGACGTCGCCGATCGCGACCGCGCACCCCGGTTGCGCGCCCAGCCGAAGCAACTCGTCTTCGACACCCAGCCGCGCCAGCCGATCGCCGAGGTAGCCGACCGCCTCGTCGTTGTCGAAGTTGGTCTGCGCGATCCAGCGTTCCGGGCGCTCGCCGCGCACCACGAACCCACCCTCGCCGTCCGGCTCCACCGTGAAACCGGACTCGTCGACCGGAATCGGCCGGATCACCGGACGTCGCGGCACCGGCGCGGGTCGGGCGGCATGGTAGTCGGCGATCATGTCGGCCAACGCGAACACCAACGGCTGCAAGCCGATATGCGCGACTGTCGACACGCAGAACACGGGCCAGCCGCGCCCGGCGACGTCCGCGCGAACGAACTCGGCCAGCTCGCGGGCCTCGGGAACGTCGATCTTGTTGAGAACCACCGCCCGCGGCCGCTCGGCGAGATCGCCCAGCATCGCATCCCCTTGCAAGGTGGGCGTGTAGGCGGCCAATTCGGCTTCCAGCGCCTCGATGTCGGAGACGGGGTCGCGCCCCGGCTCGGCGGTAGCGCAGTCGACGACGTGGACCAACACCGCGCACCGCTCGATGTGGCGCAGAAAGTCCAGGCCCAGTCCGCGGCCCCGCGACGCGCCCGGAATCAGACCCGGCACGTCGGCGACGGTGAAGGTGCGCTCGCCGGCCGCCACCACTCCCAGATGGGGCACCAGCGTGGTGAACGGGTAGTCGGCAATCTTGGGCTTGGCCGCTGAAATCGCCGACACCAGCGAGGACTTGCCGGCCGAGGGAAAGCCGACCAGACCGACGTCGGCGACCGTCTTGAGTTCCAGGGTGAGCTCACGGACCTGTCCCTGCTCGCCGAGCAGCGCGAAACCGGGGGCTTTGCGGGCCCGCGACGCCAGCGCCGCGTTCCCCAGTCCCCCGCGGCCGCCGACGGCGGCCTCGAATCGGGTGCCCGCGCCCACCAGGTCAGCCAGTATCCGGCCCCGCTCGTCGAGGACGACGGTACCGTCGGGAACCTTGACCTCCAGGTCGGCGCCGGCGGCGCCGTTGCGGTTGCCGCCCATGCCCGGCCTGCCCGACGCCGCGACGATGTGCGGGCGGAAGTGGAAGTCGAGCAGCGTGTGGACCTGCGGGTCGACGACCAGCACGACACTGCCGCCGCGGCCGCCGTTGCCGCCGTCGGGACCGCCGAGCGGCTTGAATTTCTCGCGATGAACCGACGCGCAGCCGTTACCGCCGGAGCCGGCCCGCACGTGGATCACGACGCGATCGACAAACCGAGGCATCGGAGGTCCTCTTACTCCAGTGTGTCGCTGTTGCGAGATGTGCCCCGAATTCTCGCAGCAGTTTCACTCTTGCTGCGCTCAGTCGGCAGTCTGCCCGGCCGGGACGACGTTGACGGTCTTGCGCCCCCGCTTGGCGGCGAACTGCACGGACCCGGCCGCCTTGGCGAACAACGTGTCGTCGCCGCCGCGGCCGACGTTGAGGCCGGGGTGGAAGTGCGTGCCGCGCTGGCGGACCAGGATCTCTCCGGCCTTGACGATCTGTCCGCCGAACCGCTTCACGCCCAGCCGCTGGGCATTGGAGTCGCGGCCGTTACGGGAGCTGGAAGCGCCCTTCTTGTGAGCCATTGTCGTGTCGCCTTTGCTACTTGATGCCCGTCACCTTCAGGACCGTCAGCCGCTGACGGTGTCCCTGGCGCTTGTGGTAACCGGTCTTGTTCTTGAACTTGTGGATTCGGATCTTGGGTCCCTTGGTGTGCTCGAGAACCTCGCCGGTCACCGCAACCTTGCCCAGCGACTGGGCGTCGGTGGTGACGTTGGCGCCGTCGACGACCAGCGCGACGGGCAGCGACACCTCGGCGCCCGGCTCGACGTCGAGCTTCTCGACCTTGACGACGTCCCCGACCGCGACCTTGTACTGCTTGCCTCCGGTCTTGACGATTGCGTAGGTCGCCATCGTTACGTCTACCTCGTTTTCTTCGGTTCCTTCGGGCGTGCGGCATCGCGGCGGAGCGCACGGTGGTTCGGGAGGGCCGAGCACGGGCCCGGATCAGCGCGGGCGTGCCGGGCGACAACTGGTCCAGGGTACGTGACCAGCGGCTACGCGGTCAAACCGGGCCATCAGTCCGCACGGATCGGCGGACCCGCCGGTCGCGCCGCGGTACGACGCGGCCGCGGCCGCTCCGGGATCACCGACGCCGCGGGGACACCCTCGGGTGCGGGGGAGTCTTTGGGTGCGTGGGATTCGTCGGCATCATCGGGCTCGTCGGGCTCGTCGGGCTCGACGTCAAGATCGTCGTCGAGGTCCAGGTCCCCGTCGTCGAGGTCCGCTTCGTCGCCGAGGTCCTCCTCATCGTCGAGGTCGTCGTCGTTGTCGACGTCGTTGTCGACCTCATCGGCGTCCTCGAAGTCGTCGTCCAGGTCCTCCGCGGTGGCATCGGAGCCAACGTGCACTTCGAAGCGCTCGCCGGTAGCGCCGAAATCCTGCGTTGCGACCGCCGCTTGCGGGTCTGCCGTGCTCTCATCGTCGCCGGGGCGGCCGTTGGCGGCGGCCATCGCCTTGAACATCGGATGCTCGCCCGGCGCGTGCGCGGGCAACTTCATGACCAGCGACTCGTCGTCGCGGCTCTTCTTCGAGCGCCGGTTTCGCCGGCTTTCGGACTTACGCCCGTTGGACGATGCCGAGTCGACGGGGTCGGCGTGCAGCATGACACCACGACCGCTGCAGTGCGGGCAGGTCGTCGAGAACGCCTCGAGCAGCCCCGTGCCCAACCGCTTGCGGGTGAGCTGGACCAGCCCCAACGAGGTTACTTCGGACACCTGGTGACGCGTGCGGTCGCGGGCCAGCGCTTCGGTGAGCCGGCGCAGCACCAGATCACGATTGGACTCCAGCACCATGTCGATGAAGTCGATGACGACGATCCCGCCGATGTCGCGCAACCGCAGCTGGCGCACGATCTCCTCGGCCGCTTCCAGGTTGTTCTTGGTGACGGTCTGCTCGAGGTTGCCGCCCGATCCAGTGAACTTCCCGGTATTGACGTCGATCACCGTCATCGCCTCGGTGCGGTCGATGACCAGGGTGCCGCCGGAGGGCAGCCAGACCTTGCGGTCCATCGCTTTGGCCAGCTGCTCGTCGATGCGGTGCACCGCGAAAACGTCCGGTCCGCCGTTGGCGTCGGCCTCGTATTTGGTGAGCTTGGAAACAAGCTCGGGAGCAACCGAATTCACGTAAGCGGTGATCGTTTCCCACGCTTGGTCGCCGGAGACGATCAGCTGGGAGAAGTCCTCGTTGAACAGGTCCCGGATGACCTTGACCAGCACGTCGGGTTCTTCGTAGAGAGCGACCGCGGCACCGGCGGCTTTCTCTTTGATCTCGGCGGCTTGCGCCTCGATCTGCGCCCACCGGTTCTGCAGCCGGTTCACATCGGCGCGGATGTCCTCCTCTTTGACGCCCTCGGACGCGGTGCGGACGATCACCCCGGCATCGGGCGGCACGACCTCGCGCAGGATCTCCTTGAGCCGCTGGCGTTCGGTGTCGGGCAGCTTGCGGCTGATCCCGGTCGACGACGCGCCCGGCACGTACACCAGGTAGCGACCGGCCAGCGACACCTGGGTGGTCAGCCGGGCACCCTTGTGCCCGACCGGGTCCTTGCTGACCTGCACGACCACGTAGTCGCCGGGTTGAAGTGCCTGCTCGATCTTGCGGTTGGCGCCACCCAGCCCGGCGGCCTCCCAGTTCACTTCACCGGCGTAGAGCACGCCATTGCGGCCGCGACCGATGTCGACGAACGCCGCCTCCATCGACGGCAGGACGTTTTGCACGATGCCCAGGTAAATGTTGCCCACCAGCGATGCGGAGGTCGCCGACGTGACGAAATGCTCCACCACGATGCCGTCTTCGAGCACGGCGATCTGGGTGTAACGGTCGCCTTGGTGTGGGGGCTCGGTGCGGATCTTGTCGCGCACGACCATGACCCGCTCGACTGACTCGCGGCGGGCCAGGAACTCGGCCTCGGTCAGCACCGGCGGGCGCCGTCGGCCGGCGTCGCGTCCGTCGCGGCGCCGCTGCCGCTTGGCTTCCAACCGTGTCGAGCCGTCGATCCCCTGGATCTCGGCGTTGCCCGGGTCGCCTTCGGCGGTGTCGGACTTCTCGACGGTGCGCGGTGTCCGCTCGTGCACCACGGTGTTGGGCGGATCGTCGGGTGAGGGGACGTCGTCCGCGTCGTCGCCGGAGCCGGCCTTACGGCGACGGCGGCGACGACGGCGCCGGCTGACGGTCTCCGGCGATCCGCCGTCGCCGGTGTCGCTGTCGTCGGAATCACCCGAGGCGACGTCCTCGGCGTCGACCGGATCGAGCTGATCGGCCTCGTCGCCGCCGTCGCCGGGTTGACTCGACCCGCTCTGGTCACCACGCCCGCGGCCGCGGCCGCGCCGGCCCCGGCGCCGACGCCGTCCGGCCGGGCGGTCGAACTGCTCGCCGAGCTCGGCCTCGTCGTCGATGTCGTCGTCAATGCCGTCGTCAATACCGTCGTCAATGTCGCCGTCGTCAATGTCGTCGTCGGTGTCGACCGGCTTCGGCGCGACGAACAGCGGCATGTATTGGGGCCGGTCGACAGAGGTCTCCAGCATCAGCCGGGACTCGGGTTCGGCTGCGTCGGCGGCGGCAGGGACCTCGGCGAGCACCGGGGCGTCATCACCCGGCGCATCGGCCAGCAGGTCGCGCACCCGCGCCGCGTCGGAGCGATCCACACTGGAGTGCGCGCTGCGGATCCTGCCGTCGAGTTCGGCCAGCGCATCGAGGACCCGCCTGCTGGTCGTGCCCAGCGCGCGAGCCAGCGAATGGACCCTCAGCCGGTCGGGCAGGTCCTCGTGCTGGGACTGGTTATCTGGACGATCTGAAGATTTCCCACCGTCTATCACTATTCTCCTCAAGCCCCCGGGCGCGTCGTGTTGATGCGGCCACGCGAGGGCTTCGCTATGTGCCCGGGTCGCTTCTCCCGGGCTTGTCATGGTCTCGCCCCGAGGGACCCGGATCGAACCCACTCGGTGCAGGGTCTGAATGATGGCCGGACAATCTGCGCCGCATCGCGGTAGTCGCGCTTGTCTTAAGTCTTCATTCGGGCGTCGGACGCCGGTCCGGCGACGTTCACCTACTAGCCAGTATCCCATAACGGCGCCACAGCGGTACCCTCCCGCTGCCGGCGAGGACCGGACCCGTCGTGCCGGCGCGTCTCAGCCGCGGGAGAACCACAGCGCGATCTCCCGCTCGGCCGATTCGGCCGAGTCGGACCCATGGACCAGGTTGAACTGGGTCTCCAGTCCGAAGTCGCCGCGGATGCTGCCCGGCGCGGCTGCCCCGACCGGGTCGGTACCACCGGCGAGCTGCCGCACGGCTGCCACCGCTCGCGGTCCCTCCACGACCGCGGCCACCACCGGCCCCGAGGTGATGAATCGCAGCAAGGAAGCGAAAAACGGCTTATCGGCATGCTCGGCGTAGTGGCTGCGGGCCAGCTCGTCGCCGACGTTGCGCAGCTCCAGCGCCGCGAAGCTGAGTCCTTTGCGTTCGACGCGGCGCAGGATCTCACCGACCAGACGGCGCTGCACGCCGTCGGGCTTGATCAACAGCAAGGTCCGCTCGGTCTGCACGCGCCGCTCCTCCTCATCGCTTCGCTCTGCATCGTCGCCGGCGGTCAGCGTACCGGCCCGTCAGTCCGGCGGCTGCTGCTGGCCCGGCAACAGGCCACGGCGTTGCCGGCGCGTGACTTCGGCGCGCAGATAGGCGATCAGCGCCCAGACCCCGGCGAACAACACCCCGATGAAGCCGATCCCCGGATACAGCAGGAACCCCGCGATCGGCGCCAGCTGTACCGCCAGGTCCACCCAGATGGCCCACGACCGACCCTGCAGCCCGGCAAGCAACACCAGCACCGCGGCCAACCCGATCAGATATCCCAGCGCGGTCGCCGTCAGCCCACCGCCGACCGCGCCGACCACCGGCAGCGCCAGCAGCACCACGATCGCCTCCAGGATCAAGGTGCCGGCCATCACGCCACGCAAACTGCGCCACGGGTCAGGCGCCGGAGGCCGCTCCGTCATGCCGGATCGCGCCCGAACACGGTGCGAGCGGCCCCGGCGGTGACGACCGAACCGGTGACGACGATCCCGGCGCCGGCCAACGCCGTGACGCTCCCCTCGGCCTGCCCTTCCGCGCCGGCGTCGCCGACCAGCGCGGTTGCGGTGTCGATAGCCTCGCGGAGGTTGTCGGCGGTGAGCACCCGATCGGGCCCGAACCGCTGCTCGGCCGCCGCCGCCAGCGACGCGACGTCGAGGGCTCGCGGCGAGCCGTTATGGGTGACCACGATCCGATCGAGCACCGGCTCCAGCGCGTCGAGGATGCCACCGACGTCCTTGTCGGACAGCACACTGACCACCCCGACCAGCCGGTGGAACGCGAACTCCTCGGCCAGCGTCCGCGCCAGTGCGCGGGCCCCGGCCGGATTGTGGGCAGCGTCGATGAAAACGGCCGGGGCACTGCGCATGCGCTCCAACCGGCCGGGGCTGCTGACCGCGGCGAAGCCGGCGCGCACCGCGTCGACGTCGAGCTGACGCCGGGCGCCGGCACCGAAGAACGCCTCGACCGCCGCCAGCGCCAGCACCGCGTTATGGGCCTGGTGCTCACCGTGCAGCGGCAGGTAAATGTCGTGGTAAATCCCGCCCAGGCCGCGCAGCTGCAGCATCTGCCCGCCGACGGCGACCTGACGATCCAACACTGCGAACTCCGAATCTTCCCGGGCCACCGCCGCATCGGCGCGCACGGCTTGCGCCAGCAGCACCTCCATGGCCTCAGGCTCCTGGCGGGCGATGACGGCCACGGTATCCACCGGGCCCGCGGCCTTGGTGATGATGCCGGCCTTCTCGCCGGCGATCCCGACGATGTCGGCGCCGAGGTACTCGACGTGGTCGATGCCGATCGGGGTGATGACGGCGACCGGCGCGTTGACCACGTTGGTGGCGTCCCACCGGCCACCTAGACCCACCTCGATCACGCCGACATCGATCGGCGCGTCGGCGAACGCCGCGAACGCCATCCCGGTGAGGACTTCGAACTTGCTCATTGCCGGGCCGCCCACCGACTGCGACTGCGCGTCGACCAGCTGCACGAACGGCTCGATTTCCCGGTAGGTCGCCACGTAGGCCGCCGGGCTGATCGGCTTGCCGTCGATGGCGATCCGCTCGACCGCCGACTGCAGGTGCGGGCTGGTGGTGCGGCCGGTGCGCCGGTGGAACGCGGTGAGCAGCGCGTCGACCATCCGTGCCACCGAGGTTTTGCCGTTGGTGCCGGCGATGTGAATCGACGGGTAGGCACGCTGCGGTGAGCCCAGCATATCCAGCAGCGCGGTGATGCGGTCCAGGCTCGGCTCGATGCGGGTTTCGGGCCAGCGCTGATCGAGGAGATGCTCCACTTGTAACAGCGCCGCGATCTCGTCGGGCGTGGGAGCCGGGTCCGCTGCGTTCACATCGCGGCCAGGCGACTGGTGATGCGGTCCACTTCCTCGCGAGCGACCCGCTGGCGGCGGCGGATTTTCTCGACCTCCTCCGCGGGTGCCTTGGCCAGGAAGCCGGCATTGTCGAGTTTGGCCGTGGTACGCGCCAATTCCTTGTGCGCACCCGCCAAGTCCTTCTCCAGGCGGCGCCGTTCCGCGACGACGTCGACGCTGCCCGAGGTGTCCAGTTCGACGGCGACGATCCCGCTGTCGAGCCGCACCTCCACTGCCGCCGACGGGCTGAAATCGGCCCCCGGCGCGGTCAGCCAGGCCAGCGACGTCACCGCAGCGACCTGGCTGTTCAAATCGGCCTCGGCGATGCCGATCAGTCGGGCGGGAACCTTCTGCCGATCGGCCAGACCCTGGTCGCTGCGGAACCGCCTGATCTCGGTCACCAGCTTTTGCATATCGGTGACCCGTCGCCGGACAGCCTGGTCGAGGACGATTCCGGACGACGTCGGCCAATCGGCGATCACCAGCGACTCGCGCCGGGTCAAGGCCCGCCACAACACCTCGGTGATGAACGGGATCACCGGATGCAGCAAGCGCAGCAAGGTGTCGAGCACCGCGGCCAACACCGCCGTGGTGTGCGAAAGCCCTTCGCCCAGCTGGGTCTTGGACACTTCGACATACCAGTCGCAGAATTCGTCCCAGGTGAAGTGATAGAGGGCCTCGCAGGCCCGGCTGAACTCGTAGCCATCGAACGACGAATCGACCTCGGCGCGAACCTCTTCCAGTCGTCCCAGAATCCACCGGTCGGCATCGGTGAGCTCGTGTAGCGGCGGCAGCGGCGCCGGCGCCGCACCGTTGAGCAACGCGTACCGGGTGGCGTTGAACAGTTTAGTGGTGAAGTTGCGCGACGCCCGGACATGATCCTCCCCGATGGACAGGTCACCGCCGGGGCTGGCGCCACGGGCCAGGGTGAACCTCAGCGCGTCGGCCCCGAACTTCTCCACCCAGTCCAGCGGGTCGACTCCATTGCCACGCGACTTGCTCATCTTGCGGCCGAATTCGTCGCGGATCAGCCCGTGCAAGAACACGTCTTTGAACGGAACCTGCGGCCCGCGCCGACCATCCAGGGTGATGGCGTCGTCGTCTCCGACGAAGGTACCGAACATCATCATCCGGGCCACCCAGAAGAACAAAATGTCGTATCCGGTAACCAAAACGCTGGTGGGATAGAACTTCTCCAGCTCTGGTGTGTGATCAGGCCAGCCGAGGGTGGAAAAAGGCCACAGCGCCGAGGAAAACCAGGTGTCCAACACGTCGGGATCCTGTTCCCAGCCTTCAGGCGGGATCTCGTCCGGCCCGACACAGACGGTCTCGCCATTGGGGCCGTGCCAGATCGGTATGCGGTGTCCCCACCACAGTTGCCGGGATATGCACCAATCGTGCATGTCGTCGACCCAGCCGTACCAGCGGGCCGCAAGACTGGCCGGGTGAATCACCGTGTGCCCGTTTCGAACCGCGTCTCCCGCGGCTTTGGCCAGTGATTCCACCCTGACCCACCATTGCAACGACAGCCGGGGTTCGATCGGCTCCCCGGTACGCTCGGAATGACCGACGCTGTGCAGGTAGGGTCGCTTCTCCTCGACAATGCGGCCCTGGGCGGCCAGCGCCTCGCGCACTGCAACGCGGGCCTCGAAACGATCCAGGCCGTCGAATTGTGTTCCGGTTCCGGTGATCCTGCCCTTGGTGTCCATGATCGTCAGCATCGGCAATTGATGACGCAAGCCGATCTCGAAGTCGTTGGGATCGTGTGCAGGGGTGACTTTGACTGCGCCGGTTCCGAATTCAGGGTCGACATGCTCGTCCGCGACGACGATAAGGTCGCGGTCGACAAACGGGTGCGGCAATGTTGTGCCGACCAGGTCGCGGTAACGCTCGTCGTCGGGATGCACCGCGATCGCGGTATCGCCGAGCATCGTCTCGACCCGGGTGGTGGCAACCACGATGTGCGGCCCCGAATCGTCGAGCGCGCCGTAGCGGAAGGACACCAATTCGCCTTCGACGTCTTCGTATCTGACCTCCAGGTCCGAGATCGCCGTCTGCAACTCGGGCGACCAGTTGACCAGCCGCTCGGCCCGGTAGATCAATCCGGCGTCGTAGAGCCTTTTGAACATGGTGCGCACCGCCCGTGACAGGCCCTCGTCCATGGTGAACCGGTCGCGGGTCCAGTCGACTCCGTCGCCGAGTCGGCGCATCTGGGTGCCGATAGCGCCACCGGATGCGCGCTTCCACTCCCAGACCTTCTCGACGAAGCGTTCGCGGCCGCTTTCTTCTTTGGTCTGGCCATCGGCGGCGAGCTGCTTTTCCACCACGATCTGGGTGGCGATCCCGGCATGGTCGGTCCCCGGCAGCCACAACACTTCGTAACCCTGCATCCGCTTGCGTCGCGTCAGCGCGTCCATCAGCGTGTGATCCAGCGCATGGCCCATGTGCAGGCTGCCGGTGACATTGGGCGGCGGCAGCACGATCGAGTACCCGGGTTTGGGGCTGGCCGGATCGGCGGTGAAGTAACCGGCATCCACCCAACACTGGTAGACCGCGCTCTCGACCGCGCCCGGCTCCCAGGTTTTGGGCAACGACTCAACAGCAGGCCTGGCGGTCACCGGACAATTCTAGGAAGTCCCGGAGCTCGCGACGCACAGCGCCCTGATCGCGGCCCGCTTACCTCTTTCCGCCGAACAGTCCACCGAGAATATCCCCGGCCTTGCTGCCCAGCGCATTGCCCAATACGCTGCCCAGCGATTTGTTGCCACTGCCCGACATCTGGTTCACGATGCTGCCGAGTACGTCGTTGAGTGCTCCTGCGGGGGCCTGTTTTTGCTGGCCCAGCTGCTTACCGAGATAAGCCAGCACGATCGGTGCGACGAGCGGCAGCAGCTTCTCGAGCAGTTCGCCGTTGCCGCCCGCCCCGCCGGACAATGCGTTGGCGACCTGGCCGGCGTCGTTGCCGCCGAAGATCTTCGCGATCGCCTCCCGGCCGGCATCGGTGTCGAGCTGGTCCACGTCGACACCGGTGTCCAGCAACCCTGCGGCCGCGTGATCACCGGCGACGGACTCGATCGCCGAGGCCTGCTCGGGATGTCGGGCATTGTGCTGCAGACCGGTCAGCAAGACCGGCACCAGCAGCCCCAGTGCGCTGTTCACCTGGCCTTCGTCGACGCCGAGCTTGGCTGCGATGTCGCCGGCGGGAATTTGAGCGAGAAGATCATCAAGGCTCGGCATGGAGCTGTCCACCTTAGGTTGTCGGGACGGTGTGGATCGATCGGTAACGACACTATGGCTGCCAGCCTAGTCCTCAAATAAGCGTGTCGGCGTCAGCGGGTCGCAGGATTGATTTCGATGTTGTTTTTCAGGTCCGCGGTAGGGCGGTTTTTGGCGGTCGACCGGTGCCATCGGGTGCGTGAGCGGTCCTGGATTGGCCGGATTACCGCTTCTGCGTGAGTTTGTCGGTTGTAGGGGCACGCGAGGGGGCGTGCAGAGGGGGAATTGTCGTGTGCGGGCGTGGGTGGGGCCCGGAGGTCAGTAGCGGGTGCGGGTTTCAGCCGAAGCGAGTGCGTTCAATGGTGTTGTAGGCGCTGAAGAATCGGCCCAGGCTGGGGTGGTAGCCGATGATCCGGACGGTGATAGTGCGGGCACGGCGGATGATCATGGCGGGGATGAGGATGACCTGGGTATAAAAGCGGCGAAACTCCATGGCGATCCAGTCGCGGCGGTCTTCCTTGCGGTGCAGCATCATCGCGAACCAAGACTTGATGTTCCAGGCCAGGGCGGCGATGACCATGTAGGCCCAGTTGGACACCA
>NZ_VYIK01000209.1:398-941 GCF_008709575.1 Mycobacterium sp. | reverse complement strand
GCGACGCTGGTGCACGGCTACCTCGGCTACGCCGGCGTGGTGCCGGCCGCCACCGCCGCCATGAACCGCGGATTGGCTGCATTGCGAACGGCACTGGCCCGATGACCGGCCGACCGGAGATCGACCCCGTCCTTAAGGCCCTGCTCGACGCGATGCCGCTGACCTTCACCGCCGCCGACGGTGTGCAGGTTGCCCGGGCGAAGCTGCGTCAGGTGCAGGCCCCGCCGGAGTTGTTGCCGCAGTTGCGCATCGAGGAGCGCACCATCGCCGGCGACGTCGGGGTCCGGATCTACTGGCCACCGGCGACCGAGCAGCACGATCTGCCGGTCGTGGTGTTCTACCACGGCGGCGGCTGGTCGATCGGCGACCTGGACACCCACGACCCGGTCGCCCGCGCCCACGCGGTGGGCGCGCAGGCGATCGTGGTGTCCGTCGACTACCGGCTCGCGCCGGAGCACCCTTTCCCGGCCGGGGTCGACGACTGCTGGGCCGCGCTGCGCTGGGTGGGCGAGCACGCCCGTGAGCTGGGCGGTGACCCGGACC
>NZ_VYIK01000209.1:0-219 GCF_008709575.1 Mycobacterium sp. | reverse complement strand
TCCAACTGCTGTGGTACCCGAGCGTGACCGGGGACCTGTCGCTGCCGTCGTTCACCGAGAACGCCGACGCGCCGGTGCTGGACCGCGAGGTGATCGACGCGTTCCTGCAGTGGTATCTGCCCGGCGTCGACCTGCGCGACCCGGCCAGGCTGCCGGTGACGCTGGCCCCGGCCAACGCCGCCGACTTCTCCGGTCTGCCGCCGGCCTACATCGGCACCG
>NZ_VYIK01000208.1:622-954 GCF_008709575.1 Mycobacterium sp. | reverse complement strand
GAATGACGGTGGGCGGCGGCCGTGTTCGAGGAACAAGAACTCAGTCAGCCAGCTGTCGCGGGGTGAAGAGTGCACGGTGGCGGCCCCGTTCAGGCGTCGATCACCTGGACGGTGTCGGGGTCCAGCGGCACCATGCGTTCGCAGTTGAGCTTTCCCACCGGCACTCGCAGCCAGTTGCCGTGGCCGGCGAAGTCCAGCAGGCAGCCCAGTTCCACGTCGAGTAGTTCACCCAGGCGCATGCCGGTGGCGCGTAACAGCAGCAGGCCGGTCCGCACAAGCGGGTCATTGAGATTCGCGACGGCGGCCATCAGCGCCCGGTCGACGTCTGGCAG
>NZ_VYIK01000208.1:0-612 GCF_008709575.1 Mycobacterium sp. | reverse complement strand
TAATAAAACGAATTAACGGCGCGGGACACTAGGATGCTGCTGATGTAGTGCCCTTTGTGGGGCTGATGTTTGACGGCGTTGAATGTTGGCCCCTGGTGGGAGCTGAACGTTGATGACCGCTGGGCTGGTGGGGTCAGGCGATGGCCCGGCCCGCGGCCCCGTGGTGTAGGCCCAAAGTGGCCAGTCGGTCGAGGTTGAGGGCGCTGGCTCGGGTAAGGATGTCGGTCAGGATGCGTTTGCGTCCGCGGCAGCGGGCTTTTCGGCCGCCGCAGGGGCGGCGAGTGAAGTGGCTGATCTTGCGTTTCACCACGGGTCGATAGGTCCGGTAGTCCTGCTGCCAGGCCGAATCTTTCTGTCGAGCCTTGGCGTGCTGTCGCGCGGCTTCATACGGGGTGGATGCTGATCACTGGTCCCCGACGTGATTTTGTGCAGTCCGCCCGCAGCGGGCAGGACTGGCAAAGCGCACCGAAGCGGGCCGAACGGTGACGGGCGCCTTTGCCGATGGTCACAGGGGAAATCCCCCGAAAGTGTGGAGGCATGCACTATGAGGTAGGGGTATGTCAGAGACGCGCAGGAAGTTCGACCGGGAGTTTCGGGAGGGAGCGGTACGGA
>NZ_VYIK01000207.1 GCF_008709575.1 Mycobacterium sp. | reverse complement strand
CGACGTTGTCGCCGGTAAAGACCTCCGGGATGCCCGCCGCGGCCAGTGCGTCCCGGCACGCCCGCGCGTCCACGTGCTGCTCGACGATCACCGCGATGTCTCCGGCGCCGACCGCACGGTCGCCATAGGTGGCGCCGCCGGCCAGCAGCGCCCCGATGTCGGCGGCCAGGTCGGCGGGAATGTGGCTGCGCAGCAATCCGATCGGCACATTGCCGGTGTCGGCGTAGCCGAGTGCAGGGCGTTTGACGACGCGCAGCCGAAACGGCGCGTTGTGCGGCGCTCCGGCCAGCCGGTGCCCTTCGTGGTGGGCGTCGACGTCGTGCACGACGATCTCGCCCGGTCGCTGCGCCAGTTGACGCCCAGCGTGTAGCGGGCATCGGCGCCGCGGGCGGCCTCCAGGTAGGTGTAGATGTCGCCGCCGCGGAAACCGTAGATCGCCTGTTTCGGGTCGCCGATCAGGATCAACGTCGAGTGGCCGCTGAACGCGCGGCCGAGCACCGTCCACTGGATGGGGTCGGTGTCCTGAAACTCGTCGACCAGCACGATCCGCCAACGTCCCCGCATCCGCTCGCGGGCCGGCGAGTCCTGCGGCTCAAGGGCTGTCGCCAGCCGGGTGAGCAGGTCGTTGAAACCGAGGATGCGCAGCCGGCGCTTGCGGCGCTCCAGCTCGTCGCGCACCGCGGCGGCAAAGCGCAGCCGGACGCCGGCCGCACTGTCGGGGTCCGGCTCGATCGGCCGCCAGTGTGCGCACGGGTCGTTGACGACCGCGCGGGCAAGATCGAGCGCCTGCTTGCGGGTCAACACCGGGTCGTCTTCGGCGCGCCCGAACTGCGCGAGGTAGCGGTCGTCGACGATCTCGGTGACCAGGTCGTCAAGATCTTCCACGAGCCTGACATCGGCCGCGGTGTCACCGGCCACACCCAGCGACCGCAGCACCGAGCCGCAGAACTCGTGCGTGG
>NZ_VYIK01000206.1 GCF_008709575.1 Mycobacterium sp. | reverse complement strand
GAAGATCAGGGTCAGCGACGACACCACCGCGATCATCAGGTCATACTTGGCGCCGTCGTGCATGTCCTTGAACGTCGCAGCCGTGCCGCCGAGATAAATCCTGGCGTCCTGCAACGAGGACTGCTTCAGTCCTTCCTGGGCTGCGGTTCGCTCCGCGTCGACTCGGGCGATTCCTTCCGGAGACATCGGGTCGCCCTGATGGGTGATGAAATATCGAGCGGACCTGCCGTCCGGCGACAAAAACATTTTCAGGCCGGTCTTGAAGTCGGGGTTGTCGAAGGCCTCGGGAGGCAGATAGAAAAAGTCGTCGTTGCGTGAGGCATCGAAACTTTGGCCCATGCATCGTCAGCGTCAAGTCGCGGGTCATTTTGAGCGATTCGATCTGCGGCGGCAGCAGCTCGGCCAGTTGCGGCTGCAGCGCATCGACGGCGTCGAAGTCGGTTGCAAGCTGGTGGAACTTGTCGTCGAGGGCGTCGATTTCGTCCAGCGAGTCCCATAGCGACCTCAGCGAGAAACAGATGGGAATGTCGTAGCAGTGCTTCTCCCAATAAAAGTAGCTCCGTATGGGTCGCCAAAAATCGTCGAAGTCGGCGATGTGATCACGCAAGTCGTCGGTAATCTGCGACAGCTCGTGGGTGTCGAGGTCGGTGCGATGCGTCGCCTCGACGAGCCGCCTTTGAACGTTATACGTTTCCTGCAGTGTGTCGATCGTTTTTTGCAAGTCGGCGGCCATAACCAGCATGTCGGCGACACGCGCTTTCAGAAACGCCATATTCTGCATGGTCGTCTGGCCCTGAATGCTGTTCTGGAACGGGATCGAACTGTGCTGAATCGGGATGCCCAAGGGCCGAGTGATGTCTTGGACCATCACAATACCCACGACACGGAGCACGTTTTTCGCCACTCGGTCCAAGACCAGCATGTCGGCGGGATTGCGCATGTCGTGATCGGCTTCGACCATCAA
>NZ_VYIK01000205.1 GCF_008709575.1 Mycobacterium sp. | reverse complement strand
CGGCGCCCAAGGTGATGACCGCACCGATGGTGCCGGTGCTCCAGCCACGGCTGGCCAGCAACACGCCCAGGAACGGCCCCATGCCGGCTTCCATGTCAGCCATGAAAAAGTTGACCGCTTGCAGCGCGGCCCGATCACGAGTCATCGCTGCAATGGTGAGGTATGTCGCCGCTCATCGCAACGTCATCCGCGAGTGTTTTTCACCAACGATTTTGACAGAGATGTAGCAGCGCTACGGGGGGCTTTGACACCCGGCAGGCCGGCTGCTGTGTGCCAGCTCGTGGGCAAAATTTGTTCGATTCCACACAGGAAATATGTGATGCTGACCATAGGTTGTATGGTACGAAGCTTGCGATCAGCAAAGAACTAAGGAGGTGATAGCATGCTGGCCAGTTTCACCTGGCAGGTGCCCGGCGACGGGGCGTTTCCCGCGGTTTTACCGATGGACGCCAGGTTCGAAGACGACCGGCTGGTTGTCGAGTTGGATGTGCCCGGCGCAACGGCGGACTCCCTGGACGTCACGGTCGAGGGCAACGCGCTGACGGTGCGTGCGGAACGCCGGCAACCCGATTTCGGCCCGGCCGCGGTGGTGTCGGAACGGCGCTACGGAGTGTTCACCAGGCAGCTGGTCCTCGGTGCGCACGTCGACGTCGATCACATCAAGGCCGACTACAGCGACGGGGTGCTGCGCTTGGTGATCCCGGTTGCCCGGTCGGTCAAGCGCCACAAGGTCGCCATCACCACCGGGATGGAGCGTCCGAAAGCCGTCGCCTGAGCGGTGGTGGTGCCCAACGACGAGCCGCTGCCTGACATTCCCGGCGCCGACTGATCTCAGGCACGACGCGGTGCCGGTTCGCAGGGTTTAGTCGTCGCGCGGAACTTCCACGACGATCGCCTGATCGATCAGGTCGGCCGGGTTGGCCTCGCGAGTCGCGACATCGGCGACGTAGGAGGTGTCCAGACCGGTTTCGTCCTCGGAATCGA
>NZ_VYIK01000204.1 GCF_008709575.1 Mycobacterium sp. | reverse complement strand
CCTGCGAGATCAACTGAAACCCGGTATCAAAACAAACCTGGCTCTAAAACCAGATGGACCGACTATCGGGGACCTGCCACACCACCTACAGGATTTTGGCAACACGCTCATTAACCTCGATCTTTCATGCAATTCCGCGTTTGCGGGTGTCGTTAACGCGAAAGGCGCGCTGCCGCAAGGATAATGGGACTGTTCAAGGTTCCAGTATCCAAGACGGGAGCGCACCTATCAGATGCAGAATACTACGGAGTGGTCGAAAAACGTTCGAGTTGAGGTCCGCGGCGACGATGTGGTCGGGCACGCCGGCAACGTGATCCCGCGCATGCTGGCCGACGCGATCGGTCTGACCAGCGGCTTGTCGGCTGCGTTGTCGCGGCCCGAGGTCCTCCACGATCGGGGCGCGGTGCTGCGGGACGTGGCGGTGTCGATCGCGGGCGGCGCGCAGAACCTGGCCGGCACCGCAGTGCTGCGGGATCAGCCTCGCCTGTTCGGGGCTGTGGGGTCGATCCCGACGATGTGGCGATCACTCAACGAAATCGACGAGGCTGCGCTGACGCGGATCATGCAGGCACGCAACAAGGTCCGGAAGCGGGTGTGGGCGTTGACCGAGGATCGGTATGGCGCGATCCCGCCGTCGCGGACCTGTTATGGGGATCTGGGTCCGGTGATGGTGATCCGCATTGACGCCTCGCTGGTGGCATCGCATTCTGACAAGCAGCACGCTGCGGGGAATTTCAAGGGTGGCTACGGGTTTCACCCGCTGTTGGCGTGGTGCGACAACACCGGGGAGCTGCTGGCGGTGATCTGCCGTGCGGGCAATGCTGGGTCGAACACCGCAGCCGATCACATCGCGATCATCGACGCGGCGATCGCCGCGATCCCGCCCAAGTGGCGGCGCAACCTGCTGATCAGCATCGACGGGGCGGGCTCAGGTCACCAGGGCCGCGATCGTGATCACCGTCGCCAGCGCGACACCTGCCCACCA
>NZ_VYIK01000203.1 GCF_008709575.1 Mycobacterium sp. | reverse complement strand
AGTGGACCCTGTTGTCAACCTCCGCCGATGCCGATACAGGCACACACAGACGTAACAAACCTCAAATGCCTGTGTCGGCGGCTAGCGGATTGCGCGCTGCTGCAAGCCAATCACGTTGTCCAAGCCCGGTGGGCCTGGAACCCAGTGACGTCGCGACCCGGGACAGTCAGACCACCCAACGTCGGGCCGTCGATGTCCAGCGGTCACGATCGCCTCGTGGGAGCGGGGACACCAGCAACGCAAGAAGCCTTGACAACTGCGGGGATGCAAGGACACTTGACAGTGTGAGGGTGCGGCGCAGCGCGTGCAAGCACGGCGTCACCGAGCAGGACATAGCCCACGCCTTCCGCAACGCAGTCAAATTCATACCGTACGAGTACGAAGGCGAGGAACGATTACTGATCATCGGACCGGCGCGCAACGGAGCGATGCTGGAGCTGACGGCCGTTCCCGCCGATGATCCCGACCGCATCATTCATGCCGACAATCTCAGGCCATCTTTCTACCACTACTTGAAATGAGGTGATTACCATGCCTGTCACCCACGACCACACCGGACTTGACTGCGTGGACCCCGCAACCCACCCGGCACGGGACGCGACGGCGTTTCGCCGCATTGTCGCCGCAACCGAAGCCGTGCACAACGCCGAAACCGAGTTGATCGACGCTGTGACCGAGGCTCGGCGGCGCGGCGACTCGTGGACCGCTATCGCCGTGGCACTCGGTACGACACGTCAGGCCGCCCAGCAGCGGTTCGGAAAACTGACGGGCTGACCGGCCCCTGCCCCGGCCATCAATGAAATCACTTCAACCCGCGAAACCGACGAACAGATGGGGGTAGATTTCCGACTTGTCAGCATACTCAGATTCCTGCAGCAGTACCGCGATTGGCTCACCAACCAGAAAACCCGCCCCAACGCGGCTTGACAACTATAGGAGCATCACCCCCGAGGAGCTGGAGCTACTCAACGAGCTGTGGGAGCTGGTGTCGCTGCGC
>NZ_VYIK01000202.1 GCF_008709575.1 Mycobacterium sp. | reverse complement strand
TCCTCAAAAAGGCCCGCCGCGAGATCTACACATTGCTCGCCGAAGCCGACTGACGGTGATCGAGCCCCGGGCGAATCCGGCGGCGCTGATTGGCTGCGTGCAGCAGAGCGATTCTCAGTAAGGTCAGATTTGTTTGTCGTACCAGGGAATTCGCTGGTCATGCTGGGTGCACGAGGACGGAGGCGTCCGAGGGGTACTCAGGCGTCGTTAATCTACCCGCTGGTCAAACGCTCGGTTTGCGCGCTCGTTGACACAATGATGAACGCGGTCGTGTCGGCCGGTCGAGTCGACCAGGCCCTGCGGTGGGACCCGAGTCCTAATCCGTGTCGGATGAGTGGGCAAGGCCTGCTGCCTAGCACCTCCTAAACTTTTCGCCTTTCCTGGTGGCAAACCGCAGTCCTGGTCGGCACCGCAGGAAAGCGTAGCAAATGCCATACATATGTAATACGCTGAGTCGGTGACCGAGTTGCAGTGGCCGAGCGACGCGGTAACCCACATGTGGGACAAGCACCGCACCACAGTTGAGATGGCAACCGAGGCCGTCAACGATCCCGACGTGGTGGCGTTTATCCCCGACCCCAAAAGCCGATCCGGCAAAAGTAGCCGGTTCATTGGCTTCTCGCCCACCGCAGACCGGGTGCTCGTCGTCATCGTCGTTGGCCACGAGGACCGGCAATACGGCGCGAACTGTTGGCCAGCCAACCTCACCGACCAGCGCACATACCTGGAAAGGAACGACCAGTGAACAACGAGCTCAAAAACCTACTCAGCGAGGCGCGCGAGCTGGAAGCCGTCGACAGCTCTGAATACACGACCGCATCGGCCACCCACCCCAACCGCGAAAAGGCCCAAACCCTCACCGTGCGCCTCACCGACGATGAGATGACCCGGCTACGCGCCGCTGCCGCAGAACGCGGCCTACCGGTATCGGCCGTGGTGCGCACAGCCATCGCCCACGAACTGGCGCCACCGCGCGACGACGAGGCCCGGGCACTTAT
>NZ_VYIK01000201.1 GCF_008709575.1 Mycobacterium sp. | reverse complement strand
CGAGATACATCGCCAGCGGCGGGATCGACTCCAACACGACGTCCACGGTCATGCAACCAGCATGCCCGACCGGCCGTGACGGGCCGGCGGCGGCAGGGCCACGCGAAGGCGGGCCCGGTGGCACGTCCGGTTTCGGGGCCGACCGACACGGGTAGTGTTTCTGCTGTGCAGAACGGTCAGGGGAAGGCGCCGCAGTACCCGATCGAGTCGGTCGATAAGGCGCTGCGACTGCTGTTGCTGCTGGGCGAGCAACCCGAAATCCGATTGACCGAGGCCACCCGGTACCTGGGCGTCGCCTCCTCGACCGCGTACCGGCTACTGGCGATGCTGGCCTACCGCGGTTTCGTGCGCCAAGACCCGCTGACCAAGGCCTATCTGCCGGGTCCTGCGCTGACCGGGGTGGCGTTCGCGGTGTTCGGCCGCCTGGACATCGCCGGAACGGCGACGCCGATCATGCGTACGGTGAGCGAACGGTTGCGGGAGACTGTTCATGTCGGGATGCTCGACGGTGCCGCGGTGCGCTTCATCGCCGCTGTCGACGGACCGACCGCGGTACGGGTGGCGTCCCGGTTGGGACGAACGATGCCGGCGCATTGCACCTCGACAGGCAAGGCCATGCTGGCCCAGTTGCCCGAGCCGGAACTGCATCAATTGCTGTCCGACGAGACCTTGGAGCGCATCACCGAGCGCTCGATCGGCAGTCGCCGCGCGCTGGAAGCCGAGCTCGCCCGGATCCGCAAGCGAGGCTATGCGGTCAACCGCGGGGAGAGCGAGGAGGGGGTGGCGTCGGTGGCGGTGCCGATACCGACCCAGGCGCCGGGGCTGCGGCTGGCGCTCAACGCCGCCGCGCCGCAGCACCGCCTGCCGGAGTCGCGGTGCGGCCAGGTGGCCAAGGTTCTTCATCAAGCAGCCAAGGAGATTGCCGATCGGCTCGGCTGAGAATCGCGGCGCGTCGTCGGGTTATTCGCCGCGGGCCACGATCACCGGGGTCTTGACCAGC
>NZ_VYIK01000200.1:286-1003 GCF_008709575.1 Mycobacterium sp. | reverse complement strand
GTGGTCGGCAGCGGTGACGATGTTGACCACCCCGGCGGGAAAGTCGGTGTGTTCTGCGATGATCTGCCCCAGCGCGGCCGCGCACCACGGCGTGTCGGGTGCCGGCTTCAGCACGACGGTGTTCCCGGCGGCCAGCGCCGGTCCCAGCTTGGCGAGATTGATCTGGTGCGGGAAGTTCCACGGGGTGATCGCACCGACCACGCCGACGGCTTCGCGGGTGATGGTGCGCCGGGTGCGAATCCCCAGCGGTGACGCCTCGCCGAGATCCTGGTTCCACTGGTAGGACTCGGCCGTGTCCGCCGAGAAACCCAAGTCCTCGATCGGGCCCTCGAGCTGCGCGGCGGCGGTCAGCATCCGCGGCGCCCCAGCCTCGGCCATGGTGATTTCGCGCAGCTGCTCGACGTGCTCGCGCAGCGCAGCGCGCAGCTGCCGAATGCAGCGCACCCGAAACTCGGTGTTACGAGGCCAGTCCGTCTCGTCGAAGGCGCGCCGCGCGGCTTCGATGGCCCGGTCCATGTCCCCGGCGGTGGCGTCGGCGGCGGCGCCGAGCACCTCCTCGGTCGCCGGGTTGACCGTCGGGAAGACACCCGCGCTGCCGGGCGACAGTTTGCCATCGATCAGCAGAGCACTTGCGCCCTCGGCCAACAGTTTTGTCTTCTGGGCCAATCTTGCCGCCTCACTGTGGTGGACACTTGTCCGGAATGGTCCAGTAGAACC
>NZ_VYIK01000200.1:0-216 GCF_008709575.1 Mycobacterium sp. | reverse complement strand
TAGCCTTCGGCTTGGCAGCGCCGCAAGGCCGGATCGGCCTGCTTTGACAACGTTCCCTGTCTGTAGGCGTTTTGCCGGACGTGCTTGCTTCACCGCGGTTGGTTCCGATAACCTGGACATGTGTCCAGTGACGCGGTGACGGCGATCACGCCGGGGGTCGATCGGCCAGCCGGGGAGGGGCCGCGCAATCGTCGGCAGGAAGAGACGTTCCGCAAG
>NZ_VYIK01000001.1:116063-128787 GCF_008709575.1 Mycobacterium sp. | reverse complement strand
ATCGACCAGGGCACCACCAGCACCCGCTGCATGATCTTCGACCACGACGGGGTCGAGGTGGGCCGACAACAACTCGAACACGAGCAGATCCTGCCGCGGGCCGGCTGGGTCGAGCACGATCCACTCGAGATCTGGGAGCGCACCTGTTCGGTGCTGACTGCGGTGCTCAACCGAACGAAACTGGCACCCCGCGATATTGCCGCTCTCGGCGTGACGAATCAGCGCGAGACGACGTTGGTGTGGAACCGGCACACCGGCCTGCCCTACTACAACGCGATCGTGTGGCAGGACACTCGCACGGACCGCATCGCTACGGCGCTAGACCGGGACGGTCGCGGCCAGGTGATTCGACGTAAAGCCGGCCTGCCACCGGCGACGTATTTCTCCGGCCCGAAGTTGCAGTGGGTTTTGCACAACATCGACGGGGTGCGCGACGCCGCCGACCGCGGCGACGCGCTCTTCGGCACGATCGACACCTGGTTGGTGTGGAACCTGACCGGCGGTCCCCGAGGAGGTGTGCACGTCACCGACGTCACCAATGCCAGCCGGACCATGCTGATGAACCTGGAGACTCTGGACTGGGACGACGAACTGCTGTCGTTTTTCGGCGTACCTCGGTCGATGCTGCCGACGATCGCGCCGTCGTCGTCACGGCAGCCCCATGGCAGCACGACCGATAGCGGCCCGGCCGGTGGCGAAATACCGATCACCGGAATTCTCGGCGACCAGCATGCCGCCATGGTCGGCCAGGTCTGCCTGGACCCCGGTGAGGCGAAAAACACCTACGGCACCGGTAATTTCCTGCTGCTCAACACCGGTGAGCAGATCGTGCGGTCAGCCCACGGCCTGCTGACCACGGTGTGCTATCAATTCGACGACGCCAAACCCGTTTATGCTCTTGAGGGTTCGATCGCAGTGACCGGATCGGCGGTGCAGTGGTTGCGCGACCAGCTCGGCCTTATCCGAAACGCCGCCGAGAGTGAGGAGCTGGCTCGCCGAGTCCCCGACAACGGTGGGGTCTATTTCGTCCCGGCATTTTCCGGATTGTTCGCTCCGTACTGGCGATCGGATGCCCGCGGTGCGATCGTGGGGCTCTCCCGGTTCAATACCAGTGCTCATCTGGCCCGCGCGACGCTCGAAGCGATCTGTTATCAGAGTCGTGATGTCGTAGATGCGATGCAAACCGATTCCGGAGTGCCCCTGGAAGTACTGAAGGTTGACGGCGGCATCACCGCCAACGACCTGTGCATGCAGATTCAGGCCGATGTCTTGGGCGTCGACGTGGTGCGCCCGGTCGTTGCCGAGACAACCGCGCTCGGCGCAGCGTATGCGGCGGGCCTGGCAGTCGGCTTCTGGAGCGACCCGCACGACCTGCGAGCCAACTGGCGGGAGGCCAAGCGGTGGACGCCGGCCTGCAGTGCCGAAGAGCGCGCTGCCGGATATGCCGGGTGGCGCAAGGCGGTCGAGCGCAGCCTGGACTGGGTCGACGCGTCGTAGCGAGCTCTTGACCATCGCCGAGCCGGCCCGGGAGGCTACTCGTCTTCGCTGAGGCGATCTACTCCCGCGGCGGCGTTGTGACCTTCTTTGCGGCGTCGCGACCCGCTTCCGTCAACTCGAAAAGCCTTTTGGCGCTGCCGGTTTCAGAACTTTCAATCAGCTCCTCATCGACCAGCAGTTGCAGGGTCGGATACACCGAGCCCGGGCCGGGCCGCCACAGGTCTTGGCTGCGGCGGGCAATCTCCTGGATCATCTCGTGGCCGCGCATCGGCCGTTCAGCCAACAACGCCAGGATTGTCGCGCGTACATCACCGCGACGCCCGTATCGACCGGCGCCGCCGCGCCGGCGAGCGCGCCGGGGCCCGACGTCGAATCCGGACCCGCCGGGACCACATCCCCGGCCGAATCCCGGCCGGAAGCCGCCGCGACCGGCATCGTGGCCGCAGAGGTGATCATGGGATTCCCGTCGGGCTTGCCGGCGCTGTTCGCGCAGCCGTTCCTCAGGACCCAGGCACAGGCTGCCGGGTCCACCGTCGGCAAAGGGTTTTTCGGAAGGGGCACAGGGAGTGTTCATGGTTGTTCCGTCCTGAAGAGGTCGTCGCACCAGATGTGCGACCGATGGAATTACGATATATCGATAAACAACGCGATGCAACGTTAAGTTCGACACCCTCGGATGCTCGCCAATGCTGCCGCGACCGATTTCCGGCAGATCGCCACAGCCGGGCCCAAGCCCACCGGGAATCTAGTGGGGCGGCACGAACCCGCCGTCGTGCGGCGGCTGGGGCTGGCCGGGCGGCTGCGGGGACGGCCAGCCCGGCGGCGGTCCTGGTGTGGGACGCAACCGCGCCAGCTCCCGGCGGTGTCGCTCGGCCAGAACAGCGGCCAGCACGAGCTGCGGCGGGGTACCGGGTGGAGGCGGCGGCGCGACGTGCGCCAGCACGTCACCGGCGATCCGGTTGGCCATCTGCTCGCGCAGCAGCGGGTCGAGTTCCGCAGCACGCGAAAGAAATCGACGGGCGATGTCGGCTCGATCGGGGGTCAGTCCCGACAGTTGCAGCGTCGACGCCCACCAAGCCAGCGACGGCGGCATCGCCGGCGGCGGCCCCAACGGTTGGCCACGCTCGCTGATGACGACCGTCCCGGCGAAGACGTCGCCGAGCCGTTTGGCTTTCGGGGAGAGCAGGCTGCAGATCACCGCGGGGCTGCCGAGCAACATCCAGATCTCGACCAGTGCGGCCAGCGCCCGAACCAACGCCTGGCGGAAGCGCTCCGGGCTGCCGTCGTCGGAGACAACCCGCAGACCCATCACGATCTTGCCCACTGACTTGCCCCGGGTCGCGGTTTCAAACACCAGCGGGTATCCGACGAACGTCAGCACGGTGAGGGCGATCAGAACCGCGGCGCTGGCGGCGGAGTCGAACTGGGTCAGCGTCGCCGCCCACAACATCAATCCGAGCAGGTAGCCCACGAGCATCACCGCGATATCGATCAACGCCCCGAGTGCTCGCACCGGCAACTGCGCGATCGCGACATCCAGTACGACGGCGTCCCCGGTCACCACCTCCGACATACTGCGAAACTACTCGGCTGGAACTCATCGGCGGTGACCCGCCAGTAGGCTGCGCCAGGTGGATGTCGACGCGTTCGTCTTTGCTCACAGTGACACCTGGAACCGGCTCGACCAATTGGTCAGGAACCGTCGGCGGCTGACCGGAGCGCAGATCGACGAGCTCGTCGATCTCTACCAGCGGGTGTCGACGCACCTGTCGATCCTGCGTTCGGCGTCATCGGATGCGGCGCTGATCGGGCGGCTGTCGAGGTTGGTGGCACGGGCCCGCGCCGCGGTGACCGGCGCGCACGCCCCGCTGGCTATCGAGTTCACCCGGTTCTGGACGGTGTCGTTCCCGGTGGTCGCCTACCGCACCCGGTGGTGGTGGCTGGCGACGGCGGTGGCGTTTTTCCTCGTCGCGGCCGTGATTGCGCTGTGGGTGGCCGGCAGCCCGGAGGTGCAGTCCGCCATCAAAGCGCCCAGCGACATCGACGAATTGGTCAACCACGACTTCGCGTCCTACTACAGCGAGCACCCGGCCCTGGCGTTTGCGCTTCAGGTGTGGACGAACAACGCCTGGGTGGCCGCCAAGTGTGTCGCGTTCTCGGTCGTGCTCGGGTTACCGATCCCGGTTGTGCTGTTCGTGAACGCCGCCAATCTCGGGGTCGTTGCCGGGCTGATGTTTGCGGCCGGCAAGGCCGGCGTCCTGTTGGGCCTGGTGGTCCCGCACGGCCTGCTGGAGCTGACGGCGGTGCTGTTGGCCGGCGCCGCCGGGATGCGGCTGGGCTGGTTGGTGATCTCGCCGGGCGACAGGCCACGCCGCTACGTGCTGGCCGAGCAGGGCCGTGCCGTCGCGTCCATCGCGATCGGGATCGCGGCCGTGTTGTTGGTTTCGGGCCTCATCGAAGCGATGGTGACCCCCTCGCCGCTGCCGACGGTGCTGCGGATCGGCATCGGAATCGTCGCCGAAGCGGCGTTTCTGACTTATGTCGTCTACTTCGGGCGACGCGCTGAACGGACCGGAGAAACCGGCGATATCGCCGATGCCCCCGACCTCGCGCCCACCGGCTGAGCGGATGGATCGGCCCGCACCCGATCCATCCTCCTACAGCCGTCCGGTGGCCTTCATCGCCAGGTACCGGTCGGCCAGCGCCGGCGCCAAATCGGCCGGTGCCGCGTCGACCACGTCGGCCCCGCGTTGACGCAACAGCGACGCGATCGCCCTGCGGTCGTTACGGGACCGCTCGGCCGCCGCCGCGCCGTACACCGCAGCCGCGTCGCCACGCTGGGCGGCCAGCCGGTCCACCAGCGGGTCGGTGACCGCGGCGATGATCACCCGGTGTCGTATCGAAAGCCGTGGCAATACCGGCAGCAGGCCCTCGTCGAGCGCGGTCGGGTTGAGGTCGGTCAGCAGCACCACCAGCGCACGTCGTCGGATACGCCCTATGATTTCGGAAACCATTGCAGTGAAGTCAGATTCGACGAGCTCCGGTTGCAATGACGCCATCGCGTCGACCAGTCGGGCGAGCACTTCGGTTCGTGGCGCGCCGAACACGCCGGCTCGGATGACCCGATCGTGGGCGAGGAAATCGACGTGGTCGCCGGCCCGCGAGGCGAGCGCCGCCAGCAGCAACGCGGCATCCATCAACCAATCCAGGCGTGGCCAGCCACCGGGAGCGGCGGCGGTTGGGTCGACTCCGACGCGGCCGGCCGCAGTGCGTCCGGTGTCGAGCACGATGACGACCCGGCGGTCCCGTTCGGGACGCCAGGTCCGGACCACGACATCGGCCCGGCGCGCGGTGGCGCGCCAGTCGATCGAACGGACGTCGTCCCCGACGACATACTCACGCAGCGAATCGAATTCGGTGCCTTGCCCACGGGTCAGGGTCGGCGACAGTCCGTCGATCTCACGCAGCTTGGCCATCCGCGCGGCCAGGTGTTTGCGGGACAGGAACGGCGGCAGCACCCGAACCCGGCCCGGCACCGGCGTCGAGCGTTGCCGCCCGGCCATCCCCAGCGGCCCGATCGACCGCGCGGTCACCGCAGCCGACCACTGATCGCCGCGGCGGACCGGCCGTAGCCAGGTGTCGACGCGCCGCACCTCGCCGGCGGGAATCTCGACGAGGTGGACCCGTGGTGCGGCGCGTGTGCTGGGCGCCCAGGCGTCGCGGACCTGGCCGCGGAACCCGCGGCCGCCGCCGTTGTAGATCAGCAGTGCGGCGCTGATCGTTTCGCCGAGTCGCACGCAGTTGTTGTGTGATCGGCGGAACCGCAGCGCGCGGGGGCTGGCGGCCAGCAACACGTCGACGACCACCAGCACCGTCAGCACCACCAGCAGGACAACGAAAGTCGTTGCCGGCCAGGGTGATACCGCTACAGGAAGTACGCAAACCAGCGCGAACAGCCCGGCGCGTCCGGTGAGGATCACCAGCGGGGTACCGGAACCGAGGCCAATATGGCCTCCAGCACACCGTCGGCGGTGGCGCCTTCCAGTTCCGCCTCCGGTCGCAGCATCACCCGGTGCCGCAGCGTCGGCCGGGCCATCGCCTTGACATCGTCGGGGGTGACGTAATCACGCCCGCACAGCCACGCCCACGACCGCGCGGTAGCCAGCAGCGCCGTCGCCCCGCGCGGTGAAACGCCGAGGCTCAAGGCAGGCGAGTAACGGGTTGCCCCGACGATGTCGACGAGGTAGCCGAGTAGCTCGTCAGCGACTCGAACCTGACCCACCGCGTCACGTCCGGCCGCCAACTCGGCCGGCCCGGCCACCGCGCGGATCCCCGACAGGTCCTGCGGGTCGAAACCGTGCGCATGCCGGCTCAGGATGGCGATCTCCGAATCACGCGGAGGCAGCGGCACGGTCAGCTTGAGCAAAAACCGGTCGAGTTGGGCCTCCGGCAACTGGTAGGTGCCCTCGTACTCGATCGGGTTTTGAGTGGCGGCGACCATGAACGGTTCGGGCAGCGGCTTCGCGTCTCCCTCCACGCTGACCTGGCGCTCCTGCATTGCCTCCAGCAGCGCGGCCTGGGTCTTGGGGGGTGTGCGGTTGATTTCATCGGCCAGCAGCAGGTTGGTGAACACCGGACCGGCCCGGAACACGAACGCCCCGGTGCGGGCATCGTAGACCAGCGAACCGGTCACATCGCCGGGCATCAGGTCGGGAGTGAACTGGACGCGTTTGAACTCCAGTTGCAGGGCTGCGGCCAAGGTGCGCACCAGAAGCGTTTTCGCGACCCCTGGCACGCCTTCGAGCAGCACGTGCCCGCGGCACAACAATGCGATGACCAGGCCGCTGACGACGGCGTCCTGCCCGACGACGGCTTTGGCGATCTCGGTGCGCAACGCCAGCAACGCCTGGCGCGCCGCTTCGGCCGCCGAGGTGTGGGCAGCTGTGGGGGAGGTCATAGGTGGGTAACCTGCCTTTCGATGTCGTCGAGCGCGCGGGCGAGGTGGACCAGCTCGGTGTCGGTGGCCGGAGGCGGTCCGAACAGCGTATGCCCGACGGTTGCCGGGTCGGCGCCGCTGTGCTGGGCGACGGCGATCGTCACTGCCGGCGCCGACGTGCCGGCACCCAGACCGAGCCTGGGAATCAGTCGCTGCAGCGTCGCGGTCCGCAATGCCTGCGCGGCGCGGTCGCGGGCGTGCCGCGAGCGGTAGAGCCGGCCGCGACCCTCGACCGTCTCGGACGCCCGCACCACCACCGGCAACTCCTCGGCGACCAGCGGTCCGACGCGGCGGCCCTGCCACAGCGCGACCAGTACCACCGTCAGCGCGAGCTGCCAGACCAGCCAGGAGACGTTGCGCGGGATCATGTCCACGATCTCGGTCGAGGAGGATGATCGACCCACGGGCCGGTGCGGGGCATACCAGATCAGCCGGGCCCGTTCACCGGCAAGATTCATCGCCAGCGCAGCGTTGCCGGCTCGCGCCAGCCCGCTGTTTGTCATGAAGTCGCTGTTGCCGACCAGGGTGACGGTGCGTTGGCCGTCGCGGTACCGCACCAACGCGCCGCCGTAACAGCTGATTGCCGCCAAGTCGCCCACCGGGGCATAGGTGTCGGCCGGACCGAATTGCACCGATCCGGCCCGGTTGGCCGCCCGCAGCACGCAATCGGGCCTGCTGTCCCCAACGCTGGCCCCGCTGCTGCGGATACCGGGCGCCAAGGCCGTCCGGGCGCGTGATGTCGGCTCCACCAACAGCAGGTCGCCCGGAGTAGCGGCCAACCGGTGCAACAGCTCCTCGCTGGTCAGGTATTGCGTCTGCGCGAGCAGCAGCAACGTGTCCGGACGGGCGGCGGCTCCCACCTGGGCCACGGTGTCGGCGACGACGACGTCGACACCGTGTTCCCGCAGCAGAACGGCCAACGCGTGGGCGCCTTCGGGCCCGGTCGATGCCGGGTCCAGCCGGCCGCCCGGCCGTGGTGCGGTCAGGTAGGTGCTGGCCGCGGCGACGACGCAGAGGGCGGCCAGCGTCAACAGCACCCACCGCAGGGAACGTCCGCGCCCCGTCGCGGTGGGCGGCCAACCGGTGCCGGTCACCGGAGCGGCGCCCGTGCGCCGGCGGGTTGCGGCCGGGATTCTGCCGCCACCGCGCGGAAACGCAGGTGGTCGTCGAGGTCAGCGATCATCTGGTAGGTGGTCGGCGTTGCCGCCCGATCCCCGTAGGTGATGTCGTTGAAGGCGGCCGCGGCTTTGGACAACTCGGCGGCTACGGGTGGCAGCTGGCGGCCGGCTTCGGCGGCCAGCTCGTTGGCCGTGCGGCCGGGCATCGGATCAAGCAAGCCGCTCTCCTCGAATCCGCGGGCGATTGCACGCAGCCGATGTCGGACCGCTGCCGCCCAATCACCTTCGGCCGCCGCGCTTTGGGCCGCTGTGCGATGTTGCGCCGCGCTGAGCTGACCGTGGTCGAACAGCGGCTGGTCGCCAACCCGCGTGGTTCGCGTGGTCTGCCGTGCTACCCGGATCGCGACCACTACGCCGAACACCAGCACCATGAGCAGCGCGGTGATGGTCAGCCATCCGCCAGGGACCGAAGAAGCTTTTTCCAGCAACCGGAAAACCAGGTCGTCGACCAAGTCGTGAAAACGCTGCCGCGCCGACGGTTTGGGATAGATCGCTTTTGCGAGTTCGTGTTGTGCGGCCCGGCGTGCGGCATCGCGGTCGATATCGATGGTGGGCATCTTTAGCCAGTACTCACACCGGGCGGGTCAGCCAGAGGTTGTCGATCGACGCGGTGTTCGCCGGGCCGCCGGCGGCGCCGGTCTGCAGGATCAGATCGAACGCCTCGGACCGAATCCGTCGATCGGTGTACAGCAGCGCAATGACTCCGGCGCTGAACGGTGTGGTGATGATACGGCCGATAGCCGATCCGACGGCGCCGACTGTCAGACTGATGAGGAGCAGAACCGGGGAAGGGCCGACTATCACCTGGCTCACGACATTAAACGGCGCGCCGACTGCACCCGCGACGACAAAGACCACGAGGAAGGTCAGCGTCCGGATACCCAGCACCCGCCAGAAGCTGTTACGCACCAGAGCGAAAGAGCGGGTGATTGCCTCGGTGATCGGCAGCCGCTCCAGCACGATCAACACCGGCGCGAACGACAGGATGGTGTAGAAGTACACCAGCATCGCGAGTCCGGAAGCAACAAGCGGCAACCCGAAAACGAATGCGGCCGCGTGATTGCCGACAACAGCGACCGCGGCGATCACCAACGCGATGACGCCGACGGCCAATAGCGCCCCGCCGGCTTCCAGTGCCGCCAGCCCCAGGAGTGCGGGCAACCGACCGCGAACCTTCGTCCACGCTTCGCTCACGCTGATCGTGGATCCGAACACCGCGCGGCCGACGATCACGGTGAGTATGCCGCTGAGCAGGACACCGGCCAGCCAGCTGACCAGACCACCGATCCCGACCGACGCCGGCCAGCCGGCCAGATCGCCGCCGGTGAGTTGGCCGTGCGTTGCGGGCGGCAGCCGGTTCGCCACGGCCAGGGGCCCTGCCGCCATGATCAATGCGATGAGCTGCACGATCACCACGATCACGGCCGTCAGTCCCAGGGTGGCCGCAGGATTGGCCCGGATGTAACCGACAGCGCCGTTGAAGATGTCGCTGAGGCTCAGGGGCCGTAACGGAATGATCCCGGGCCGGAGCGCTCCGTAGCCGGGTGGTGGGTAGCCGGGGTAACCCGGGTAGCCCGGTGGGGGTCCGTAGCCGGGTGGGGGTCCGTAGCCGGGTGGGGGTCCGTAGCCCGGTGGTGGGTAGCCGGGGTAACCCGGGTAGTAGCCCGGTGGGGGTCCGTAGCCCGGTGGGGGTCCGTAGCCCGGTGGGGGTCCGTAGCCCGGTGGGGATCCGTAGCCCGGTGGGGAGAATCCGGGCTCTGGGTAATCCAGATAGTCGGGCGGCGGCGTGCTCACCAGGCGCCGCCGTCGTCGTCGAACATGGCTCCCATCCTGTCGGCCGGAGGGGCATTTCTCAACGACGTGCGCGGCGTAGCGTCACGGCTGTGACGGAACTCAAATCCCGGCTGCGGGCTGATTTGACCCAAGCGATGAAGTCTCGGGACAAACTGCGTACCGCGACGTTGCGTATGTTGCTGGCCGCGATCCAGAACGAGGAGATCGCCGGCGAACAGCCCCGGCAGCTTTCCGACGACGAGGTGATCACGGTGTTGGCCCGGGAGTCGCGCAAACGCGCGGAGGCGGCCGAGATCTATACCCAGCAAGGCCGTGGCGAGCTCGCCGCGGAGGAGCATGCCGAGGCGCGGATCATCGACGAGTACCGACCCACCCCGCTCACCGAGGCGGAGCTGGCCGACGTCGTCGACACCGCGATCGCCCAGGTGGCCGAGCAGCTCGGCGAGCGACCCGGCATCAAGCAGATGGGCATGGTGATGAAGGCAGCCATCGCGATCGCCGCCGGTAAAGCCGACGGCGCGCGATTGGCCGCGGCGGTTAGAGCCCGGTTGTAGCGACGCGGGCTTCCCACCGATCCGACCCTGTTAGGTAGATCACTCCTTGAGTCTCCATGCTGGATGTTCGGCCCCCGACGATTGCGCCGTTCCTTCATCGATGATTGACGTACCGCAAGATCACGATCAAGATCAGAACGGTTGGGTGGTGACATCGGCGGCAGCGTCAGATCTTCGGGAACGTGGAATGAGGTTGATGGCTCGTCGGCCACGCAGCAGTCGGGTTGCCGCACAGGACAAGAGCCGGGGCACCGTGCGCGGCGTCGGGCTGGGTGCCGCGGCGGGCGTGCTTGCCGCGGTGGTGGTGGCTCCGACGGTCCCGACTCCTCACGCACAGGCTGATTTTCTTGATTTGATCGTGGATCCGCTGATGAGCGCGGCCGATGTCGGCGCTGCGGCGTCGGTCGGGGGCGCCGATCTGGTCGCTGGGCTGGACGCGGCCTCGGCGGAACCGCTGGCCGAGTTGACTTCGGTGCTCGTCGATATGGTGGCCGGGCTGAACAGCGGGATCAACGGGGTCGCGCAGGATTGGATCACCAGCCCGGTCGGTGAGGCCGTGGATGCGGTGCTCAACGCGCCGTCGGTGTTTTTGTTCGGCCGTGATCTGATCGGCAACGGGTTTGACGATTTCACCGGGACTAACACGTCACTGCTGGGGTACACCGGCGCGTTCGGCAATCTCGGCGACGGCGGGTTCTTGGTCGGTAACGGCGGCACTGGAGCCCCGGGGGTCGCCGGAGTCGACGGGGGTGTCGGCGGGGCCGGCGGGTATGCGGGATTGATCGGTGACGGCGGAGCCGGCGGTGTGGGTGCTCCCGGTGACGCCGGCGGTACCGGTGGCAACGGCGGCTCCCTGATCGGTGACGGTGGTGTCGGTGGCGCCGGCGGGGCGGCCACCACACCCGGCGGTGACGGTGGCCCCGGCGGCGACGGCGGCCGGGCGATTTTGTTCGGTAACGGCGCCGCGGGCGGTCCCGGTGGGTCCGGAGCCGACGGGACGAGCGGAGAAGACGGGGGTGTCGGCGGTGCCGGCGGACCCGGTGGCGACGGCGGGAAATCCGGGGAGTTCATCGGCGACAGCGGTGCCGGCGGAGCCGGTGGCAACGGCGGCGCCGGCGGAACAGCGTCCGGTGTCGACGGGGCCGGCGGTGTCGGCGGCGCCGGCGGTGTCGGCGGTAATGCTGTCAACTCGATCGTGTCGATCGGCGGCCCCGGCGGTCACGGCGGTGCCGGCGGCACCGGCGGCACCGGCGACGGGGTGGCCGGTACGCCCGGTGAGCCCGGTCAGCCCGGTTTGACGTCGACCGACTACAACGGTGGCGACGGCGGGGCCGGCGGAGCCGGCGGAGCCGGCGGGAGACTATGAGGATGACGACGCCGCCGGGGGTCGGCTGAAGCTAGCGCCGCTAACCTATCTGTGTGCCAACGTATTTAAGCCCAGTCCGGTGACCGGTAAGCCCGGTAGTGCCACCGCGATGACGCCTGCCCTGGTCCGGTCGGCAGGTTGTGCGAGGGGCCTTGCGAGGCGCAGAAGGTCCAATCGGATGGGTATCGTGAGGACCGTCTCCGTGGCCCTGGTCGTGGTTCTCGGGGCGTTAGGTTCGGCCGGTTGCCGGCCCGAGAAGGACAAGCAGTCCGTGCACACCAAGACGGTCAGCAAGTCCACCTTCAAGGGCGTCTGGCCGCTGATCCCTGAGTCGGGAGTCCTGGCCTGCGACGCCGGCGCGGTCACTTTCCGTCCCACCGACAGCAACGACATCTACGCGGTCAATGCGATCGCGGGAAGCCGGGCTGACCGGCAGGGCTGGCGAGGGAGCTTGGAGCACATCTGGTTGACGGCCGGAGGCGGGCACAGCGACCGCTCGGGCGTGTCCCGGGTACCGCTGACCGATTTGATCGACGCAGGGCTCAAGTTGTGCGGGCCTCCATGGAGCAGTTGAGCCACCGTCCGCGCACATCCGGGCCGCCGGTGCCCGTCACCGGTCGGGGTGGCGGGATTTGAACCCACGGCCTCTTCGTCCCGAACGAAGCGCGCTACCAAGCTGCGCCACACCCCGCGTGAAGCCACGACAGCGTATCGCATCCGTCGGGGGCTGCACCAAAACGGATTGAGCAGCGAACGCCGAGCCGCACAGATCACACCGCGCCGGGATAGCGACGCGCGCCACAGCGTGCAGGGGAATCAGCGAGGGACCAGCAAAACTTGATACAAGCACGGTCGGTGCGACGGAAGCGAGGGGATCATGACGGTGTTGGGCGCCGTGGTGTTCGGCGGACTGTTGGCTGTCGGGGTGGTGTGGTTGTTGGTGACCGCTCCAGCCAGCGAGGTCCACGACCTGTGGGATCAGTCCCAGCGGCAGGAGCGCTCGAATTCGGCCAGCGCCGCGGCGGCGGGGACCGGATCCACCCCCTGGGCCTTGACCCATTCGTCGCAGAAGTAGGTATCGGCGTAGCGATCGCCGCTGTCGGCCAGCAGCGTGACCACCGAGCCGGGCCGGCCCTGGGAGACCATCTCGGCGATCAGGCCGAAAGCGCCCCACAAATTCGTGCCGGTCGACGCCCCCACCCGGCGGCCCAGTACGGCGCTGGCATGTCGGGCGGCCGCAATCGATGCCGCGTCGGGCACCGACACCATCGCGTCGACCACACCGGGAAGAAACGACGGCTCGACCCGCGGCCGGCCGATGCCCTCGATGCGGGACGAC